>JAAYIG010000027.1 GCA_012523595.1 Fibrobacter sp. | reverse complement strand
GCACAAAGTGCTGCAGAATCTCCTCAGGGAAAGAGTTTCTATCCGGGACCTCCTTCTTATTCTCGAGACTTTGGCCAATGTAGCACCCAGAAACAAAAATCCGGAGATACTTACCGAATATGTACGCAATTCTCTTGCTCCACAGATATGTGAGACTTACAAAAACGAAAACAACCTGATTCCGGTTATATCACTTGATCCCAACCTTGAGGCCAAGCTTGAAGGATCACTTCAGGAAACGGAATCTGGATTTCGCTTTGCACTTGCTCCGGGTGATGTAGGAAGAATTCTTGATGCCTGCGGGGAAATCATAGAGAAAGTAAAGATCTCCGGGGAGGTACCTGTTGTAATCTGTTCACCTGCAATCCGCGGAGCTTTCAGGAGATTGACTGAGATAAATTACAGTGATCTGATAGTACTTTCATATAATGAGATCGTACCTGGAATAGAGATAAGGTCACTGGGGATGATTTCATTGTGAGTCGGGCAATGGACGGCTGATGGAGTGATATGAGAATAAAAAAGTATGTAGCCAGAAGCATGAGAGAGGCTCTTCTGCAGATAAAGGAAGAACTGGGAGAGGATGCGATTATCCTTAAGTCCAGGAAACTTCCCAGAAAGGTGTTCTCTCTGGGTGCACAGGATGAGGTCGAAGTGACTGCGGCTGTTGACGAGAGCTCCAGACCGGAGAGCTTTAAGCCGTTACAGATGAACAATACAGGTGTCTATTCGCGTCCCCGCACTTCTAATATTATTGATCTTGACCAACCCGGAGCTCCTGAGGTCAAGCCCTGGAGACCTCAGGGGATGAGGGTATCCTCAGTACCTTTGAGAGAAACCCAGGTTATCCCGGCAGTCTCCGATGACAAGGAACAGATAAACGAGATAAAAGAGAACATAAATGAACTGAGGACTCTCATAAAAGGAGTTCTGGAAAAAAATGCAGTAAGCGAAAAAAAGGATAATGGTTATTCCGGCGGATTGGCTGTACTGCATAAAAGATTGGTAGATGCTGAGGTGAAACCGGATATCGCCGATAAACTGATCAGCAGGTTGAAAGGGATAGATACTTCTCATTCAGATGTGCTGCTGGAGAGTAGATTTACAAACTTAATTACAGAGTGTTTTCCTGTCGCAGGACCGCTGAAGCTAAAAAGAAGTGGGCCGGTGGTAGTGGCGTTTGTCGGACCCACCGGTTCGGGGAAAACCACTACTCTTGCCAAACTGGCTGCTCACTGCTGTATTAACAAAGGGAAAAGGGTGTCAATTATCACTGCGGATACTTACCGTATAGCTGCAATAGAGCAGATCCGCACATTCGCGGATATAGTAAAAGTAGGGCTGCAGGTGGTTTTTTCCAGTGAGGAGATTCCGGCAGCGATGAGAGAGTGTGCCGAAGATGATCTGGTATTTGTCGATACTGCGGGCAGGAGCCAGCGTAACACCGAGCACATGGAGGAGTTGAAAGGCTTAATTGACACTCTTCATCCAGATGAGGTGCATCTGGTACTCAGTGCCACGACCAAAGACAGTGACCTTCTTGATATAGTGAAGCGTTATAAAAGCATAAATATCAACCGTCTCCTGTTCACCAAGCTCGATGAAACTGTTAAGGTTGGCAGTATCTTCAATCTGGTCAGTGAGGTAAAGATCCCGGTTTCATACTTTACGTTTGGCCAGAGTGTCCCTGATGATATTGAACTGGCCCGTCCTGCCGGATTCGTTGCAAGACTGTGGGAGGATAATAACAAGTGAACGATCAGGCGCAGAAGCTCAGGGAACTGGCGAAAAACAGGCAATATATCGGGACTGCGGCTGACACGGCCAGAAATGTTGGTATCAGTAAATGCAGGAGCATAGCAGTTACGAGCGGAAAGGGTGGGGTAGGGAAGACTAACATTGCCCTTTTTCTGGCGGTTACCATAGCCGCTGCGCGGAAAAGGGTGCTTCTGATGGATGCTGACCTGGGGCTTGCAAATGTTCATATACTTCTTGGAATTGCACCTGAGCATAACATTTCTCATTTTATCGAGGGTGAATGCGGGCTTGAGAAAGTGATCTGCAAAGGCCCTGGCGGGATCGATATCCTTCCAGGTGCTTCAGGTCTTGAAAAACTGGCTAATCTTGATTCCGGACGGCTTGAACTACTGCAGAAGGAGTTTTCAAAGCTCGAAAGAAACTATGATTTCCTTTTGATTGACACTGGTGCAGGAATCGGTGCATCTGTCACTCAGTTTGCTTCCAGGGCCGATACTGCGCTGCTGGTGATGACCCCGGAGCCGACCTCGCTTGCCGATGCCTATGCAATGGTGAAAATTCTTTACGAAAAGGGATCACAGAGGATTGCAGTTATTGTAAATATGGTTTCTTCTGAGAAGGAGGGGGTCGAAACATTTGACAGGCTAAACACATTAGTGGTAAAATTCCTGAAAAGGCCTGTTGAACTGGTCGGAATATTGAATAGTAACAGTGATGTCCCTAGATATGTTCGAAGACAGCAGGTATTGATACTTGATAAAGGACAGGAACAGACTGCTTCCAGAATTAAGGCTATTGCCCGTAAGCTGAGCGGTTTGACATTTGCCGGAAAACAGGGGTTTTTCAGCAGGTTCTGGGAGGGAAGATTAAAATGACAGGCAGGAACGAATGGTTTTCTGGATAAAAAGGGTAGCTACAATACTTTGTTTTATCACTTTCTTTGCCGTACTCTTTGTTAATCTGGCCGGCTGTACCGATATTTTCGATCCACAATGTTTAATTCCCGCACTTATAAAGGCGACTCTCAGTGGAGCTCTTTTCTGGTTCGCGGGTTTTATTGCAGGTGACATTTTTTTCAAGGGTGTATTGACCGACATTGAGGTTGATGATTCGAACCTGCTTGAGGGCGGACTTCTCCAGCAGGTGCACTTAAAAAGAGAGCAGCAGATTCCCGGTGGTGCCGATATGCCTTTTATCAGTGATAAAATGGACAGCGGAAAGTAGATTTACCTGAAGGAGATGCCAATTGAGCCGGACTAATATTAAAAGCAGTATCGGAGTGAGTGAAAATGTCCAGTCTTGATAATCTGTGGCGGGAATATAAAGAAACCGACTCGAAAATTGCAAAAGACAAGCTGCTTGTGGAGTATGCTCATCTTGTGAAATATATAGTCAATCGGCTTGCGGTTAATCTCCCGAATTCTGTAGACCGAAACGATCTTACAAGTTCCGGAATCATGGGACTTATAAAAGCTGTTGAGACATTTGAGCCGGAAAGAGGTTTCAAATTTGAAACTTATGCCGGGCACAAGATCCGGGGCGCTATTTTAGATGAATTAAGGGCGCTGGACTGGGTTCCCCGTTCTGTACGTCAGAAATCAAGAGATTTACAAAGGGTATTCGCCAAGCTGGAAAATGAGCTTGGAAGAATTCCCTACGATGATGAGGTATGCGAGGAGTTGGGCATCACTATGAAGGAGTATGAGGATATACTCTCTGAGGTGACCCCGACTACAATTATCTCCCTTGAGGAAGCGATACCTGACAGGGAATCTGATTCAAAAGAACTCAGAATTATCGACACTATTGAGGATCCAGGGAGTGACAACCCTCTTAAGGAACTTGGCTTTACAGAGGTAAAAAACATTCTCAAGGATGCTATTGCCAACCTGCCGGAAAAGGAAAAGCTGGTAGTAGCCCTTTACCACTATGAAGAATTGACATTGAAGGAAATCGGAGTGGTGCTCAATATTACCGAATCACGGGTAAGCCAGATACACTCCAAAGCGATCCTTAAGCTCAGGTCAAAACTGCTGCAGAAGATTAATGCCTGAGAATTTTCCCGGGCATTTGCAGCCGTACCTGAAGTTTACTAATTTATAAACGGAAGGCAGAAGACCTGAGGTGCAGCCGGGGTAAACATGAGTGAAATTAACGTACATGTCTCGGTTTCCAATGCTGGCCAGGTGGACCGTTTTCAGAGCGATACTCACCGGAATCCTGTTGTGTATCAGGAAAAGAATGCTGAGATGCACAGAAATGAAGCAGAGCAGAAAATAAGAATGCCTGTTGAGCCTGAGTCCGCGGAAGGCAAAGTAGTTGATCCAAATGACAAAAGGCGGGAACAAAGAGAAAAACAGAAGAAAAGGAATCGCGGTTCTGAGGAAAAAAAGTCACAGACCGGGATGCGTGCAAGAAGAGATAGTGGGTACATCGTAGACTTAGAGGCATAAAAATATACTCGCCTGCCTTTGGTTTTCTGAATAAAAATCCATAGGAATCAAAAATGGTTTATCAGGAGAAACAGACTGCGGAAAAACCAGTCTTCTGAAAGTAGATCAGTGCAGGAAAAAAATGGCTAAAGCAAATAACCCCGACCCTGGCAGGATAAAACGGATTACAGAGAGTATCATTGGGCTGCCTACTCTTCCGACTGTAGTCTCTAAAATGATAGAACTTGTCGATAACCCCAAGACCTCAGCAGCATCACTGGCCAGACTTATCTCAACCGATCAGGCCCTTACAGCAAGAATTCTGAAACTGGCCAATTCGGCATATTACGGGTTCCCCAGAGAAATTTCGACAGTAAATATGGCCATTGTCGTGATTGGTTTTAATACTGTCAAGGATATGGGACTCTCACTTTCTGTCTTTGATGTCTTCAAAAACCTCGAAAACACTCCTCTGTTTGATATCTCCAGGTTCTGGGAGCATTCCATAGCCTGTGGTGTAGCATCAAGAATGCTTGCCCGCAATTACCGCTCAAGGTTTGCAGGTGAGGCATTTGTGGCTGGTCTGCTCCATGATATTGGAAAAGTGATTCTTAATCAGTATTTTCATACTGAATTCATTCAAATCATGAACCGTACCTCATCAGGAATGACTCTTGATGAGGCGGAAAAAGAGGTGATCGGAACCAGCCACTCCCGGATCGGAGCCTGGCTGGCTGAAAAATGGAATCTTCCCAGGATAATTTCAGATACAATACTGAATCACCATACTCCCTGGGAATCAAAACAGGATCCTGTTTTTGTAGCTATTGTGAGCATCGCTAACTATTTGTGTCATATTTCAGGGATGGGGCATTCCGGGAGAGCTACGGCTTCCATTCCTGATTCAAGGATCTGGGAGATTTTCCAGAGGGAAAATATTCCTGTCGATGAACCCGATATCGGGACACTGCAATCCGAATTTCTCGTTGAATTTGACAAATCAGAAACTTTTGTCTCATTTATTCACGACAACGAACAAAAGTAAATAGCGATGAAACTCACACAACTGTTCTCTTCTGTTGTCCTGATAACAGTTTTAACCCAGTATTCTCAGGCAGAGGGAAAAAGCGGCAGTGCTCTTGCTTTGACACCTGTTTTCCCCCGGCCTGCAATTGGTATCACTTCCTGAGTTTTTCCTGGAAAAAAATGATACCTGCACCATTGACAGCACATTTGTTGACAGCGCCGGG
>JAAYIG010000026.1 GCA_012523595.1 Fibrobacter sp. | reverse complement strand
TCCCCCATGATCCGTATGCTTCTGCAGATAGCTCACTGCAGTTAAACTGCATGAAACGGATACCGAATATATCTTCGAGAAAAGCAGGACATTGCTTTCTGAATTCCTCAGTTGTCCCTCCGTAAAGGAGCCTCCCGCCTTTTAGTGCAGCAATATGGGTACACTGATAAAGGGCACTGTTGATATCATGGGTAATCATCACGATTGTCAGTTCCCGCTTCCTGCTTAGACGTGAAAGTGCCTCGAAAAACAGACGTTCATGGGCCGGATCGAGAAAAGTTGTCGGTTCGTCAAGAAGAAGAACCGGCGCGGACTGTGCCACAGCACCGGCCAGAAGAGCTCTCTGAAGTTCTCCTCCGGAAAGTGTGCTCATGATCCGGTTTTCAAGGTGTTTGATATCACATATTTCAATCGCCTCATCAGCGGCTTCCTTATCCTCTTCTGAAGACACCCCCATCAGGCCCATCATCGAATACCGCCCAAGCATTACATAATCATAAACAGTGTAAGGGATCAGACCATCGGGTTTCTGAGGCATGTAGGAGATTGCCTGGGCACGTTTACGCGAGGAAATCTTTCTTATATCACACCCGTTTACAGTAATGTATCCCGATGATGGTTTGATCAATCCTGCCATTGTTTTTATCAAAGTGGATTTTCCCGCCCCGTTAGGCCCGATAACTGCCAAACGGCTGTTCTTTTCTATGTTCAAAGAGATGTCCGCAAGCGCCTCACATCTGCCGTAAACAGCACAGAGGTTATGTACTTCAATAATAAATGAGGAGTAGCTCATCTGCTTCTCTCCTCTCTCCAGGCGGAAAAGATCTTCTCAAAATCATTCAAAAGCAGAAGAAGGCGCGGGCCGGGAAGTGTAGCATAGGGTTCTGATATACAGTAGACCTGATCATTATTGACAGCAGGTACACGTGTCATCTCCTGCCAGTCATTGACAAGAAGATCGCATTTGTAATCATCCATTGCAGGTGCAATATCGATTATTATATCCGGGGCAAGTGAAATCAGCCCCTCCCGGGAGATTCTGGGATAGATCTGCAGCGAATCCACGAAAACATTCCTGCCTCCTGCTGCAAAGATAAGATCACTTAAAAATGTTTGAAGGCCGGCAGCAAAGATATTCCTTATCTTTCCTGAGCCGGGAGAATCGCGCCCTACACAGACCAGAACCTTTGGTACTTGTCTTCCGCTGTCAATATTTTCAGCCATTCTGCTTCTGAAAATTCCTGTCAGGCTGTCCGCTGCTCTTTCCACACCACAGATACTCCCTATGAGAACAAAAGAACTGCAGACTGATGCATATCTGGAATTGTCAATTACCACAGCGGGAATTTTCAAGCGCTCCAGGGCTGTGCGCTGCCTTTCGTGTTCACGGGAAACAAACACCAGGTCTGGTTTAAGAGTGATTATCCGCTCGATATTAGCATTATCGTAATCACCGATCCGTTCTATTGCCCTGGCCTGAGGTGGATAATTGCAGTAATTTGTCACCCCCACCAGTTTTTCTCCAAGTCCCAGTGCAAAAAGGGTTTCTGTGATACTGGGAGCAAGTGAGATGATACGTTGTGGAGTAACGGATTTCTCAATACTGCCCCGGGAACATCCACAGGCCATTGTCATTAGTATCACACCAATCGTAATATTTTTTTTCATATCTGGTCGTATCCGTTCATGGCAGGGACTTTAAACCATGAACAAAATCTCCGTACTTTTCATCTCATAATCATAAGCGAATTCGGCGGTAGAGAGGTCTTCACAATGGGGCCATCCTGCTGGTTATCCTTAAAAATCCTCACCCCCATCTCCTCAGTATCTCTTTCCGCAACATACAGTCTTTCATCAATCTTATCGTAAAAGATCCCTCCGAAGGCATTCTTGACTCCAGATAGCCGCTTTATCACAGCCCCGGTCGAGGCATCGATCTCCAGCACTCTTATATCGAACATATCGACAAATGATGTTATGTAGAAACGCGAACCATCTTTATGAACAATCTGAACGGGACTACCCCCGATATCATCCTCCTCCAGAACTGTGCTTACGGCTCCGTCAACAAGATCGATTTTCTCTATTCCGCCATCGCCAATAACTGAATAATCACCAGTGCAGGTCACATAGAGTGCATCGTTATGGAAGGCTATGGAATTGCCCTCTTTGAAAGCAAGCGGAATAGTATCAACTATCGAATCCTTTTCAGTATCTATCTTGAGAATCAGCGTGTTTATTCCGGGATCATAACCTTCACGGCGTTGAAGAATCACATAGAGATCTTTTCCGACAAGCTGCATTCTACCTGCACAGGGACTTGAATTTTTTTCAGGCAGGTAGGTGTATTTTGAAATATCGATACTGGAGACAATCTCTCCTGTTTCAGGATTAAAGATGGTAATTTCAGGCTCATTCATGTTTGATATATATGCTTTTTTCCTATTGAGAAACTCAATATCCTGCGGATTCCAGTTATTTCCAAGGTGAATCTGGTAGATTATTCCTGACTTTCCGCACTTTGATGGATCGAACTTCATGATGTTGTCAGCGCCGTACTTTTCCAGCATGTAAAGATTCCCGTTGTAAGAATCAAGCACTGCATCACTGTAGATTTCAATACAGGATTCAACCGATGAATTGTCTTCGATTACCATCCATTCAAGCGTTCCGGAATGATAATCCGATCCTGCTATAAACAGCTTCAGCCGGTCATCTGTCCTGTCCGGATCGGAAGTAACAAGAAAACAGCCGGTCATAATCATAAGCACAATGAATACTGCAGAGAAAAAAGCATGTCTGGAAAACATTTTTAAGTTCCTTCTCAATTTGGAAAGTAAGATAATGATTTGTTTCAAAATGAGTACTCCGCGGTGACGCACCATTCATTTGACGGGTAGAGAATCCAGGAATACCCGTTTTCATTTGACATGATCATCTCCTCACTGCGCAGGGAGATTCCATTGAAATTTCTGATTGAAAATCCGAAACCAAACCTGCTGCCTGCTTTCCAGGTAATGCGGGCGTTATGGAAAACCATCCCCGGCATACCATCATCGTCAGGCACTCTGTAGACATTACCCGGATCTCTGAAAAATGGAGATTTGAAATCAAGCCAGTATTCAGGCTCTATCCCTTTGAATGGGCCCAGTGAGATACCCGCAATTATCGATAGATCCGGTTCATTGGGCAGCCTTTTTCCGTAATATTCATATGCTTTTGAGCGATTTTCTGCTTTCTGCAGAGTTGCCCTGAGTTCAGTACCGAGGAATCTGAAGAATCTGGCCTGTAAAGATGTTTCCAGGCCGGTAACCAGTCCGGAAGCGTAATTCTTCGCCTTGGACATCCTTCCATCAGATACCATCATTGTACCATTTCTTGTTTCTGTCCTGAAAACCACAGCCTCAAGCCGGGTTTCCCCTGCCATCAGGCGTGCTCCGCCCTCCAGGGCTATACCAGTTTCCGCCTTGAGATCAGGACTCGGTAGTAAAGCGCCATTCATTCCGTATTTTTCCCTTAATCCCGGGACAATAGCATAGCGAGCTGTATTGAAAAAGAGATTAAAACTGTTTCCGACCCGCCATTGTGCGCCGGCATGAACAGACCATGGGTACTCTATAGTAGCAGAAGGCAACACTTTTATTCTTAACATCTGGTTCATTCCACCCTTTGTAGCACTTCTGATTCCTCTGATCGCACCTCCTGCTGTTGCCCCTAAACAGCTCTTGCCTGCTGGAATCTGATAATTGACATCTGCTGAGAGTGATGCCTCCTGAGAATTGCCGGGCCAGTCACTCACAGGATATCCGGAAGAATGAGTTTCAGTTCCGATGTCAGAGTGTTTCCCCTGAAGAGTAATCTGAGCACCCAGATTTTCTGAAAAGAAAAAATCTGTAATACAGGAGACATGGAATATCTGCAGAACAGACTGCATATCGATCCAGGCATCTTTCAGCATGGAGATATCACCCATGTCAGGCCCCATGCTTTCATCCTGACTTGTCCAGAATGTGTTGCTGCTCCATCGCAGGTAGCCCAATGCAGGAGTAAATGCAATTACCGATGTTTCATCCTTATTATCATCTGAGAGCCTTGCGGTGAAATCAAAAAGCTCCCGGCTGTGCTTTGCGGTGCGGTTCACAGATCCCTCTGCCGCCGGGATTCCAGCATCAGAAGTGGAATAGGCTATTCCCGATGAGAGAGTTCTGCCGTTCTTGAATTCCAGAGAAGGATGAAGTCTTGCCTCAAAAAAATCGTACTTGTGATTTTTCACAGTATCTATTCTGTCATCTGAATCATTCTCAGGAGTCTTGTTTCTGTTAAGATAGGGCCAGTTGTTGTCCGATGAGATATGGTTGAGAGAACCGAAAAGGCGGAATTGATTGGAAAATGCGTGGTTTGCCTCTGCACTGAATTTCCGATAGCCGTATGCACCGATAGCAGCACTGGCATGGAAAGCCCGCGAACCGGTTGAACTCCTGCTTTTGAGGTTGATCACCCCCCCTGTTGCGTTTCCGCCAAATTCTGACGGAGTAATGCCTTTGTAAACCTCGATTTCGCTTATCCGGTCGGGGCTTATTGCACTCAGATCAACAGCACCTCCCATTGCTGAATTAAGCGGAATACCATCGAGAAGCACTAAAACATTGTCCCCCTGCACCCCCCTGACAGTCACAGTCTGGAAACTTCCCGTTCCCCCGTATTTTCTTGTCTGCACTCCGGTCTGCTCGGCAATGATATCAGCTATACTTTTATTGGTGCCGGCCCATTCTTCTGCTCTTATAACCGACAGAGAATGCGAGGCATCAAGCAGTTTCTGATGTCTTCCGGCAGTTACCACCATCTTTTCAAGATCAGATACAACAGATGAGTCTTTACTTTGGGGCAATTCCGAGGAAACCGATATGCTGTCTGAGCAGATAGTATTCTGCGATATTGATAAAAGTAATAGTGCACAACTAAACAGTGCACCAGAAGAACACAATTTAAACACCTGGGTAAATCCTCCTGAACCCCTTTTCCATGAGGGTTCAAAAAAGAAACGATTTTCAGGCAGGTCTCCTGGCTTTCCCGGTACTGTCGCCTTCCCATCCTGTTTTTAAATAACCGCAGGACAGTGGCCTGGATGACAGTCCCCGTCTTTTATCCACATAAGTCAAAGTGAACTGAGACGGTATTGGGATTACAGTGGCAGGTCCGCTCCGGATTCGCACCGGAATTCCCTGGCTCCTGATATCTGGTTTAAAAGATAAATTGTGAAAAATGTACAGGCAAGATGTTACTCGATTCGTACTTGCATTATCCACACGAGGTACAAACGCATAAATTCATCGGGACTCTCAATGGTTCTGCTGTCCGGTACTTACCCATCAGTTTGTTAAGAACTCTGAATCAGCAGTATTATCTGTTAATCTTTTCTAATATCGAAAACGGAATTACCCGTTTTTTTGTTGCACCAGTTCTATCCGTTATTTAGTTTAATCTTTTTATTCCTGAAATGCCTGAATTCAGCTTAAAATGAGCTTGGATTAAAGCCTCTCCATCAGGCCGAATTTGTAAGCTGAGATATTTTTCCCATCAGTACATTCTCAAATAGCAAAGCTGCCTCTTCTGAGGTGCGCAGCTTATCTCTGAAACCAGTTCATAGTGCTGGAAAGCCCGGTGCTGTTCTGTACAACCTTAACCAGGGAGAAGATATGGCGAATTCCGGAAAATCAAAGAATGACCGCAGAAGCCTGGATGATGTCAAAAGAGAGAATTCTATGATGGATAAGAAGCTCCGGGAGAAGGGAATCTTCTTTGATCTCGATGAAAACGGTGATCATTTTGAACACAACAAATTTCTCAGACACATTATGGAATGCGAAGGTATCGATATTACCACAAGAAAGGTTAAATCCTTTTTTCCTCCTGGATACAAGTTCCCGAAGGTGGAGAAGATGAGTCCAGAGGAGCTCGAAAGAAAACTTGAGGAGATCCTTACAATCCTTGAGGATAATCGCGTCGATGTCTCTTTAACCGAGAATCTGCCCGACAACCTTATCTACAATTTTATCATTGAGAATGTTATTCCAGCGGAGGTTACAGTGTCTCCTCTGAGCGCAGGATTTGAAGTATTTGATGGGTGCAGGGGTGACTGTGAGGAGTGTTTTCAGAAGGACTACTGCGAAACTGCAAAAGAAGAGCTTGCAGAATCCTGAAAGGCTTGATCTCATTCCAGCAGATAAGATGTTTACGTCAATATGAACCGGCATTCTTGCAGATTTTTACGGCTGAGAATGCCGGTTTACCCTCAAAAAAGACAGCCTGTTTTCATTAACAGACACATTTGTCGGAAAAACCGCATAAAGTGAAGCAGACAGGTTCCGGAGCTACTTAAATGTCCTGTTTTGTTTACAGGAAAACATCCGCTGGCAGTGATGCTTCTTTTCCTCATGACTTTTTGAGTGATCGAATGCTACAATTGATTCAAAGCAGTGTCTGATGAAAAACTCATCATCCATGAGTTTTTTCACAGACATGCTGAGATCTTCATTTTTTACAAATGATACCAGGACTCGCAAAAGCAGACAGGAATGAAATTTTTATTTGATAATATTTACAAAGATAAGTCAGTCTTTATTACAGGTCATACAGGTTTCAAAGGATCATGGCTGTCGCTGTGGTTAACTAAACTCGGTTCACAGGTTACCGGATATGCCCGCAAGCCAGATACAATTCCTGACCATTTCAGCAAACTTGACCTGCACATCAATTCCCTTATCGGAGACTTGCTCGATTTTAACAAACTTGCAGATTCAATGAAGCAGGCAATGCCGCAAATTGTTTTTCATCTGGCAGCTCAGCCTCTGGTGCGCGAGTCATATAAGTACCCTCAGGAAACATACTCGACCAATGTTCTTGGTACATTAAATGTTCTTGAGGCTGCCCGCAATACTCCCTCTGTGCAGGCTGTCGTTGTAGTCACTACAGATAAGGTTTATGAGAACTTCGAGCATAATCGACGCTATAGTGAAGGTGAACGGCTGGGTGGTTATGACCCGTATAGCTCATCAAAAGCCTGTGCAGAAATTTTATGCGCTTCCTACAGGAATTCATTCTGGAATCTGGAAGAATATGGTAAAGACCACAATGTACTTCTGTCCACTGTCCGTGCCGGAAATGTGATCGGGGGTGGAGATTGGTCAAAAGACCGACTTATTCCAGATATCGTGAAAGCGGCTTCACAGGGTAAAACGGCAGTTATCCGTAATCCGCAATCGACGCGTCCATGGCAGCATGTCCTTGACTGCCTTTCCGGGTATCTTCTTACAGGCAAATTACTACTTGAGGGTAAAAATGAGGTTGCAGATTGCTTTAATTTCGGCCCGGCAGAATCTGACGCTTTGACAGTCAAAACAATATGTAATTATGTAAAAGCTTGCTGGCCGGAAACACAGTTTGATTTTCCGGAGTTGAAAGAGCAGCCACATGAAGCCGGGCTGCTTCGCCTTGACAGCTCAAAGGCCAGACGGGTCCTCAACTGGGAGTCGGTATGGGATTCGGGCAGAGCAATCGAATCAACTATAAACTGGTATCGTTCTTTCTATGAAAGCGGCACTGTTCTGAGTGAAGCTGATCTTGAGCATTATATCAAAGATGCACAGCATAAAGGGATTGTTTGGACAAAGCAGTCTATGCAACCACAGTAATCTCAACCCCTGCCATCCTTTTCAGGCTCTGA
>JAAYIG010000025.1 GCA_012523595.1 Fibrobacter sp. | reverse complement strand
TCATATAATTTACAATTGACTCATAGCGGGCGACCGCATACTCCATTTCCCTGCGCACCTTGACCGCTGAAGTGACATCCCTCACAGTGACTATGCCTATCTCCACCCTGCCGCTTTTCTTCTTTACAGGAACGCCGCTGATACTGGCAATCCACTCCTCTTTTTTTCCTGCTACCCTTACCACTACTTCTGTTCCGGGGAGATTTTCACCTTTGAGAACGGCAGAGGAAGGCCACTTATCAGGAGGAATCTCCTGCCCGTCAAGAGTGTAAATACGGAAATATTTCAGGAAACCATAAACACTCTTCATTTTTTGCAATTCTCTTATATCCTCAGGAAGACCATGTTTCTTTATGGCTTCAGGATTGGTCTTAAGAAGCTTCCCATTACCATCGAAGATAAAGAGCGAATCTGTGATATTGCTGAGAATTGCTTCATCAAAGATGACAGTCTGTTCGATTTGCCTCTGGGTCTCCACAGCTTCAGTTGTCTCTCTTACGATAGCCAGAACAGTCTTTTCGGAATCATGAGAGGAAAGAGGAATCAGTTCAAAACTGATGAATATGACTTCCTGTCCTTTTCCTGTATCGAGCTTCAGCTCCATGTTCTCAGCCTTGTAGGACTCATTGCCGATACATACTTTTTCCAGAATCGGACCAAGCCGGCTCTCCAGATCAGGCCAGACCTCCTGGATTTTTTTTCCCAGTATCTCTCTACCGGGAAAACGGCTGATACGGTAGTAATATGTATTTACAAAGAGGAGACGCTGGTCATGGCAGTTAAAGAGGAGTACTACGATTGGAATATTATCAAGGATACTCTCCAGAAAGTTTTTCTGATCGATATTTGCACTTAAGATGCGTTTGATTTCAGAAATATCCCGCCATCCGCTAACTGCACCTCTTATTCTGCCCTGCGGGTCGAGGATGGGACGGGTATTTACAAGAACGGTTTTTGCCCTGCCATTACGTTTTATCAACCATTCCTGCATTTCGGTTGTGACTCCCATGTGCACAGCCTGATAAAGAGGCATCTCAGAAAAAGAGGCAGATTTGCCATCGGGATGAAATAAACCCCAGGCATCAGGACGCTCCTCTTCCGGTGTATTGATAATCTCCTCCAGGGGCATCTCAAGCAGCTTTTCACTGAAGCGGGAGACATAAAGTACCTGGTTCAGGGGTCCGGTAATGAACAAAACTTCCGGAACCTGCTCCATCAAAACATTCAGCAGTCTTCCTTTGGACTCAATCTCTGTGGCACGTTTCTCTGATGTTTCCAGAGCATCCTTAAGCTTGTTTTCAGTTTCAATTATCGCTGTTATATCTCTGATCATGATAACAGCCTGCTCAAGATTTCCCTGTTTGTCAAAGATGGGAATTCCGCTGACATTTATATAAGAGCTCTCAAGAGTTCTGGTATTGGTAAGATGTAAAGACTGATCATCGATTTTCTCTCCTTTGAGCACTCTGCTTAAAGGCCATTGTTTTAGAGAGATTTTATTTCCATACAGATCACGCAGTTTCCACTGTCCGGCATATTTATATAAAGGAAGAGCACCGGTTTTGCAGATCGTCTCTGCAGCCTTATTCCATTTCACTATCTTGCCATCGCGATTACTGACAATAAGCCCTTCGGTCATGTTTGTAAGGATAGCCTCACTAAGTGTAGCTGTTTTATAAAACAGCCTGTGGGCTTTTACCCGGCTCACAGCCTGGATTGAAACGAGCCATAGAGAGACGATGCCGGCGAGACGATTGAGAATCAGAATGCGCTGGAAGATAGCGTAAGGAGGGAGTAAGAAGCCGATAATCATAAGAGATGTGATAAGTGCTGTAAAGAGAAAAGAGGATCTGGGGGAGTGATTATCGAAGAAGACGATCGCGGGAAGAAAGTAAAGAACCCAAAAAGACCATCCGGGAGAAAGGATGCATTCAATGAGGAAAATAAAAAATACAGTGGAAAAGGAGAGAAAAGAGGTGGTTTTCTGACTCATTTTTTTTACCAGAATGGTGAAAGCTATTGTTGAAGCGAGATATGTTGATTCTGGTGCAAAACACAGGCCGTTTCATTTCATTTTCAGGCAGATCTGCAGCTTCTGATCTTTATGGTATCGGGGTTGCAACACTGTAGATATGCATTCCAGGAATAAACTTCATTATGGAAAAAAAAAGAATAATTATCGTTGAAGATCATGAGGAGATGCAGTTTCTCTATTCAATTATGTTTCGGAAAGAGATGGATATTGAAATCGCGGCACAGGCAACGGATGCAGATGAGGCATTAAGAAGAGTTGGAGAATTAAATCCTGACCTGGTCCTTATTGATATTTCACTTCCGGGAAAAAGCGGAATCGATTTCACGAAAATTGTGCGTAAGAGCCACCCGGGGCTTAAAATCCTGATAGTAACCGGCCACGAACCAAATCGCTTCTATGATATAGCAAAAAAAGCGGGCGCTGATGACCTCATTATGAAAAGTGATATTCGTCAGATAATCAAGGCTGTCAGGAGACTGCTAGGGATAGAATAAATTTCCTGGTCAGATATAGAGTATCCTCAATACTACTCCCTTTACATAAGGTAGGGATTCAAACAGAGATTGAATCCTGATTGATTTCTTAATACGCCCTTTGTAGAATTATAGTTAGCCCCTGGATGTTATGTTTACCCTGACAGTGACACCCGGATGCAGAGAGTATTATGAGAAAAGATGTTATCAGTGAAATGTCGCGGGACCGGGTTGTAGCCAGCATGTCGAAAAAACTGGCAAACACTAAAGGGGTAAATGCCGCAAATCGTTCCAGAAAAATCAGAACTACCCTGATTATCATAGCATTGATCGGCTCTGTATTGATCTTACTGGCTGGCATTCTCTTTACGAATAAAAAGGGTGTCGCTTTTAACCAGAATATCAGATCCGGTTATGATTCAACACTTTCCGACAACCCGCTGTCCAGACTCAGAAATGACTTCCGTCAGAATCTGATCAGTCCCGATCAGTTTGCAATCTATCTTCAGGATCTCCTTATCAGGTATGACTCACTCCCGGAATATTATAAAACAAGACGACCTGTTATCAGCGTGGATCAGGTGTATAATGAACTGACACAGGTCTGGTCTTTACTGAATTTACATGTAAGATCCAGTATCCTTGAGGCACTGCCTGATTTTAGAACTGAAATCAACAAAAAAAGTAAAGGGTAGCACATATTGCATGGAAAGTAAAAACAGACTTCCTTATGATTTTCTCAATAAAACTCTGAATCTGCTGTTTATCGAAGATAACAATGAATTTAAGGATTTCATACTGGATCTCTTTGAACCGGTTCATCTTTATACAATTTCTACCGCCTCCTCCAATACGGAGGCATTGAAATACCTTCGCTCCGGGCTTCGTTTTCATGCCTGTATTCTTGATCTGGGTATGAATGATATTGAAAATGATGAATTCTATATTCTTCGTCAGTATGCTTACCATTGCCCCATCGTAGTGCTGACAGGTTCCAGTTCTCCCAATAAAGGGGCAACATGTATTCAGTTGGGTGCAAGAGCGGTGCTGGAAAAGGGAGCTTCATTTGACAGCAGGGAGTTTTTTAATATTGTCAGCCAAAACTCGATTCTCAGTATTGTTAATCACAGATACAGTGAATTCGGTGCCGATACTCTGAATTTTGCCACAAAGGTTCTAATAGAGAAAAAACCGCAATCAGTTACGGAGTGGGCTGATCACTTGCGGATCACAGATCGTCAACTACGCAATCTCTGGCACACAGGGGCCGGCTTCAGTGCCAAATATATCCTGTTTATTTATAACATGCTTTCCAGTGCGCTGGATTATTACAGAGTAAAACTGTTCGGAAGTGATGAGGAAAGAGAACAATTGGAAATCAGTTCAGAAGAAAAACTGTTTAGCTATTTCAATGCCCATCAAGAGATAATTGCATTCCTGTTTTCCTGAAGCGGAAATTTCGTTTCCGTTTTTTCATCCTCTGGGACTTCTATAATAATAGTGAATCCGGTATCCATGAAGGGGGATTTTTATGAATGCAGGAAAGAATATTGAGGGGAGCTCCTTGATAGAGGTGATAGTTGCCATGATCGTACTGGCACTGCTGGTAACCGGACTCAATGCCTGTGTGGTTTCGCTCATCAATTCAAACCAGGCTTCAAAAGAACTCTCTGCGGCCACATCTGCAGGATATCAGCTTCTGGAAGAACTTCGCAGAACCAATTATGATGAGATCGTGACCGATTCAGATGTTTCCAGGGACAAATATATCCGCAGTTGGACTGTTACAACCAGCAGCAACCAGAAAAAAATCGTTCTGAATGTTCAGTGGCCGGTAGAGTACCCCAGACACTCGATAGAACTCTCCACTATTATCGCAAGGCTATAGTATGTTTAAATCGGTTCTGAAAGAAAAATCCGGGTACTCAATACTGGAACTGACAATTGCTATGATGGTCGGTTCAATAGTAGTATCGAGCGCCTTTCAAACACATCGCTACCTCATGCGCAGTATTTCAAGAGAAAATGAAAAAGCGCAGTTGCAGCGGGATATTGCTTCAGTAGCCAATTTCCTCGAAAAAGATATCCGTATGTCGGGTCTGGGATTGCCTGGAAATGGGTTCAAACTGGTATTATCCACCAGCGCAAGTGATGAGATTCAGATTTTTCTGAATCCGGAGCATTTGAAAACAAATTTATCTGCTGATGTATCCACCGGGGCAGATAGAATTCTTGTCGATGATGGAGGAGTTATTCAGGATGAGAGGTGGATTTGCCTCCAAAGCCATGACACTACCTTCAGGGAAATACTCAGAGTCGGTATCGATGCAGCCGGGGCGGACACCTTTTTTCTAGCCACAAACCTCGATAATGCTTATCCTGCCTCCAATACAACTATATACCCAGCCAGACGGATAACCTATTAT
This sequence comes from Fibrobacter sp., assembly GCA_012523595.1. NCBI lineage: Bacteria > Pseudomonadati > Fibrobacterota > Fibrobacteria > Fibrobacterales > Fibrobacteraceae > Fibrobacter > Fibrobacter sp. Next base: position 5,223 of record JAAYIG010000025.1, on the reverse strand, counting down.
ATACAGAACGTACCACAAAAGGCACTATACCGAAAAATGAACAGCACAGCGGTAAGGATGTCTGAACTGCTTGATACCCTGAATTGTGTACCCAAAGACAAGTCAGGGACTCCGCTGTCAGGCAGCCAGATTGCCTCTGCACGCATACTCTCAGTTATTTTCGGGGGAAAAACAGGCTCGGATGCAAACGAGGTTCTCATAGCCGATAGTACTGATGTAAACATCCGCAATTCTATGTGAGTTGATTTTCTGCCTGAAAAGATTAGGTTGGTTCCTGTTCGGGGTTGGGATTGGAGAGGGTTTGAGGATTCCTCGGTCTCAGGATTCACTCAGTTACCTCTGGGGTGAAATAATGAATTAGTGTGTGCTGGTTCAATAAAATCATCTCTGAGGTGAGAATGTGACTCAACTTTTTGTCTACTATTTCTTCGACAATTCACTTTGAGATGAAATCTTGATTTAACTTGTTAAATCACTGAATCATCCCTGAGGTAAAATTATGACTTAAAACGTTAAGTTATAGAATCACCTTTGAGGTGAAATCATGACCAATCTATGTGAGCTGATTTTGCTGAATAGGCTGGTTTCTGTTCAGGTTGGGGTTGGGAACGGTTTTGGGGATTCACTCAGTTATCTCTGGGGTGAAATATTGAGTTAGTGTGCTGATTCACCAAATCATCTCTGAGGTAAGAATATGACTCGGCGTTAAATCATATTTCCTTTGAGATGAAATCTTAACTTAACCTGTTAAATCACTGAATCACCTCTAAGGTGAAATCATGACCAACATGTTAAATCTCACCCGGAATTACCCATCCCGATTCTGATAAAGAAGGAGTTGGGTAACTGATCCTTCCATATGATTTTTTCGTGCAAACAGAAAAAAAAGCATGTATGCTTTTTATAGCATAACATCTGGAGCTGTAAGCCAAAGGAAAGAGAATGCATATCAAACATATTCCAGCAGCACTTACAATCATTTTTCTTTTACTCAACTCTTCATGGGCGGCAAACGTGGTTGCCTATTTCATTAACTGGGGAATCTATGGTGATAATCCTTATACTCCTCTGGATGTGCCCTATGACAAACTGACTCATATCCAGTATGCTTTTTTCGAACCACAAACAAATGGGGATATTTCGTCATTTGATGAATACGCAGATGAGGTAGTACTGCTTGGCCAGAAAATATGGTATCCGGTTGAGACCTGCGATTCTACTACTTCTCTAGTTTATCTTGCACATCAGCATAATGTAAAGGTTCTGCCTTCAATTGGAGGATGGACCGGGTCGGGTAATTTTCCTGCTTTGGCTGGTTCTGCTGCTTCAAGATCAAATTTTTGCTCAAAAGCCCGGGCTTTGATCGAGCAGTACAATTTTGATGGAATCGATATCGACTGGGAGTATCCCTGTTTCAGTGAACACAATGGAACTCCTCAGGATGCTCAGAATTTCGTTACGCTTCTTTCAGAGCTGCGAGATACCCTGGACCTTATGTCTGGAGAAAGAAAACTCATAACTCTGGCAATCGCGGCTGGGCCATATCATGGGAAGAATTTTCTTGTGGAGCAGTTTTATCCTGATGTCGACTACATATCTATTATGACATACGATTACACCGGAGCCTGGGGACAGGAACTAGCCTGGATCAACAGCCCTCTTTACGATTACGGGTCTGAGGACAACTGGTCAATAAGCAGAAGTATGGAGTACTATGTAAGCAGGGGCGTTCCTGCCTCCAGGCTCAATATCGGAATGGCTTTTTACGGACGGACATTTGCCGGATGCGCAGGACCCAACAAAACTTATGCCGGTGCTGGTGCAGGTGAACAGGGGGAGCCCGGTATGATGTATTATTCGACTATTGTAGAAAACCTTCAGAACGGAACTTACTCAAGATATTGGGATGAAACAGCAAAAGCTCCGTATTGTCTCTCCACAACAGGTGAGTACTGCACCTATGATGATACGGCTTCAATAAGGATCAAAGCGCAATACTGTGTTGATAATGGTTTTGCCGGAGCAATAATCTGGGAATTGAAGGCGGGAACACTTGCTGACGGATCACAGCCGCTGCTTAGCACCGCATCTGGTATCCTGAAATCACAGGTCTCTGCCGGAAAGAAGAAAAACGGAGGTCCTGGAAATCTTGTACTTGAACCATCTGTAGGCGCTAAAGATGGGTATTCCATTGTCCGGTTTTCTCTTGCTAATCCAGCGCATGTTGCTTTTAGCGTTTATGATATGGGCGGAAGAACTCTCTGGAAGAAAGGAAATCTGTACAGAAGTGGTTTTCAGGAATTTGCTCTGCCAGGGACAGCAGTTTCAGCAGGAAGATATCTGCTCAATATCAGCTCAGGGATGCAGAGCTTTATTGTGTCATTTTGTGTACTGAAATAGTGAGTTTAAAGAAAAGACTGCGTCTGATGCCCTTTTCATTTCTCTGGAGTTTGTGAGTCTTCGAAGTTTCCGAAAAATGAGAGATCCAATTCTTGTTGTGGAAAGATTAGTTCTCCGTTTTCATCTTCCTGAACATTAAAACCTGTTTCATAATCTAAGAAGTAATCATCACTTTCAGCAGGTATTTCCGATTCTGTCACCCAGCCACTGGCGCCATAACTCGTAGTGTTTTCAAAATTTCCTGCTTCCGGAGATGCAAAATCAGCTTCTACAACTGTAAAACCATCGGAGGTTTTACAGTTCCCCGATGCTGCATTATCCTGAACAACATACTGGGCTGGAGTCGAGATCTCCTTCTTCTGCAGATCTTCAATATAGCAGACCGATTTTACAATGTGTAAAGCTTCTCCCTGACCGTGAATCAGATTGCGCTGTACGGCACATGTAGTACTCGGTTCTATGGTAATCCCTGCTATTCTGGGCTTGGATTTGGTCTCTTTTGACCCGCAGTCCACAAATGTATTGTGCTCAATAAGAATGTTGCTGGCGGCAATGCTTTTCCCGTCTGTCGCACAAACTTTTACTGCCTCTTCCCCGCAGCGTACAATGCAGTTATTGGCGACAGTATGTCCGCTTCCATTGACTGTGATACCTGATCCACAGTCAATAATGCGGTTGTTTTCCACAACACTTCCTGTTCCGGCCCGCAGTGATATTGATTTACTCTTGCAGTTAAAAACCAGGTTGCCTTTTACTTGAGTATCACCGCATTTCACTGCGATTGCGCCTGAACCGCACTCTTCTATAGTGTTGTTCTCAACTATATGTCCATACAGATTATTACTGGAATCACTGCTTCCGACCAGTATCCCGTGATCATAATTGATAATATGATTTCTTCTTAAAACATGGTTCCTGAGCTTCGACCCATCACAATCACCTTCAGAAATCATAAGCCCGATAGATGTGTTTTCCGGGGTTATTGGTTTTAACCTCTTTATTTCTCTCCGGTTGAAAACACAACCTTCCACAATATTGAACTCTCCGCCTGAACCACCGAAAAACAAAGTACAGGATGATCTATCAGCGCTGCCGCAACATATAAAAGTAAGGCTGTCAAACCGGTTTCTCCGGCACTTGCCAATCACTGATATTGCACCAGAAGGAGAGTTTTTAAAAGTCAAACCCGATATAATCAAATCGGATGTATCATAAAAAAACCAGCATGACTCATGTATTTCAACAGTACCTTTTTCATAAGGTAAGATTCTGATTGGCGCACTTGCACTTCCTGAAACCTGTATAGTCAGATCACCGCTATAGATGCCTTCTCTCAATATGATTGTGTTTCCAGGCTTCACCCGATCCAGGGCTTGCTTAATTGTGCTGTATGGTTTCTCCCATGTCCCGTTCCCATCGATAAAACCTGGTGATACCCAGATATTTCCCGGATCTTTTTTGTCAAACATAATTCTCCCGATTAATTCCTTGTCCCTGTGCTATCTCAGCTGGATGGAAAAACAAGCAGGACTGAAAAACAGCCCCTGGTCAGTATGGAAGGTTTATTTTTCCTCTTGATCAGATTTGAGTTCGTCCTTTTTCTTCAGATATTTAGAGATTTTGCTCATTATATCAGGAGCAAGAGACATGATCTTATTTATATACGGCTCACCAGGCTCCACAGGAAGCACCTGTACCTTCTCACCTGTGATGGTGATAAAGGCGATCGGATTGATATTTATACCCCCTCCGGTGCCTGCGCCAGTTCCGAATTTCTGATCTTTTCCTCCGCCTCCAGCCGCAAACCCGATAGAGATGCGTGATACGGGAATCAGAGTGACATCTCCTGCTTTGATTGGGTCCCCAATAACCGTTTCTGTTTTGGCTATACTCTGGATTTGATCAAGAGCAGTTTTAATTACCTCTGAAAGTGACATCTTTCTCTCCTTGCATCTGGAGGGATCAAATAACCCTTATTGAAATCGCTTTGTAAGGGAGAATAATAATATAATACCTAGACGGTTTGTAATGTTTTTTTGCATTTTGGGTCCACCTCAGAGATGAATTAAGGATTTTTCTCGTTAGCTCTCTTTTTTACCCCAGAGGAGAATTAGGGACTTTATCTTTGATCCTTATTTTACCCCGGAGGTGCTCTTAGCACTCTACCTTTTTCATTGTTTCATCTCGCAGGTGAATTATTGAATCAGCCTCGCCAGACCTCAAATCTGAGACACCACCTCCCGTCTTTTCTCAATTTCACAAATAACACCTCATATCTTCAGGTATGAATACTACCAATTCCCTGTTGTCTCCATTCAGAAGGAAAAAAGGAAGGTTTTAATAATAGGCGGGAACGGACATCAACTGATGCCACATTTTACGACTTCAGCAGAACAGCTTAGTCTACGTGCAAACCATCTCTTTCAGAAAGTCCAGTTCTTTGATTCTGCAGCTCCGGGAGATCATCTTCGAAACCGCTGATCCACTCACCCCCAGATAAGTGGCTAGATTGATACAGGAAAAACCGAAATGGCTGACTCCAACCAGTGCAAAGAGCTCCCTGGCAGTGGAGATCTCATTCATGCGGCCGCTATGATCAAGAAGCTCTCTTCTCTCCCTGTTTATACAGGCACCAACCCTGTCTATCAGAGAATCCAGAGTGACATTTTCCACTACATGCCTTGCCAGTCTCACCCTCCGATTACTGTTAGGCTCTATCATCCTTCCAACAAACTCCTCATCTCCTATCACCCAGGATTCCGGATTTGAGAAACTCTGACAACCCTTGTTTGCTTTTCTGATTTTCTCTATCACCTCATCATT
>JAAYIG010000024.1 GCA_012523595.1 Fibrobacter sp. | reverse complement strand
CCCCTGGCTTCAGCCCGCAGAAGACGTAGGATTTTCCCGCTGTAGCTTCTTAGCGTAGGCGGGTCTTACGCCACCCCCTCTGTGTTGACATAGTGTGGTGCCGCCGGGAAACTGTTACAAGTCGGGTAAGATTGGCTGGCTTCTTAGTCTTTACTGGCGGAAGAAGAACGAATATTGTATACCGGACAAGAGCCTGAACTGTGATTAAATCAGAGTATCGTTTTGAAACAAACTCGACTTCCCTGCTCTTAATTCTTTGTAAACTACGTCATATAAGAGATAAGCAGAGAAGAAAGGGTCTGATATTCACTGCAGTTCCCACCTGAAATAAGCCTTCCCATTGCGGTTTGATTCGAAATCCCGTTCCACAATCTCCCGTTTCTCAGATATGACCACCAGGTCTTTGCGCTTTTCGTAGTGCTGACGGTTAAAGATGAAACGGCTGAGGTATTTTCCTTCTGTTGAGAAAACTATCATCTCTGCCCAGTTGTCAAGGTCAACCCTGACAAATACCTCATTGGTATTTGTGACTTCCACAACCCTGGCGCACATGATTACATCCCCGAATCCATAGAACAGTCTTGCGATCTCGCCTTTTTCTCCCTGATTTAGGCTGATGGTGTAGGGGCACCAGGAGGTGTTTACTCCTGCGATAGAGTCCTGCATTTTCTGCAGTTCAGCGGGGAGTGCGCTCTGGGTACGGGAGAGTTTAGTCCTGAGCGTTTCATCGGTGTAGCGATGAACAGTTACGAAGTATCCTTTGCGGGTGGTTTGTTCATTATCAAGGAAGTTTACATCTTTACCACTCAGGAGGATCACCTCGGGTCTGATCCCCCGGTTTGCGAGTGAATTGCACTCAAGCTTTATGGGTGAGAAGGCGATGTTGCCCTCGTTTATGAATTTACTCTCTACATTGTTCTCTGTCTTTACAGGCACATAGTGAAGATGCTGTCTCATGAACACATCGAGTTTTTTCCACTCGTAGTTCATCACCCCGTAATAGAGAAAACCTCTTCTGTCCACTGCCGGTACAAACGCCATCTTTCCTGCGCGACGCACAGTGTAGTTTGTGTTCTGTTCTTTGTTGAATGCAAGCACCGCATCTGCGGTTTCCTGTTTCAGCAACCGATCCACTGAGAGGATATTTCCGGCCTGATCACAGAGGATTATCGCCTGGTAGTATTCCTCCTCGGTATTGCCCTTCGATGAGACGAGTCCGTAGTAGAAGAACCTTTTGTCTACCGTGAATACTCCAAGAGGTTCGATCAGGTGGGATTTGATACCTCCTGCCTGATCCGCTTTAAGTCCCGGGAAAAAGGAGCTGTACTTTCCATCTTTCTCGACGATAATCGGGGAGGTGAAGGAGTACAGGCGATCGACCGACCACCATTTAAGCCCGCCTTTAAGTGATGTGTAACCGAGGAGATGGGGCATGAGAAACGATTTTGTGCTCATTTCATCGGTGATACTGTTACAGGCGATATTGAAAAGGACGCTTTTGTCGATTTCCGAGTAGATTGTGTACTTGTCGCTGGAGATTTTCTTGAGGGTGCTTTTAAAGAGCCTTTTCTCATACACCTCCGGCTTACCGTCATCACCCGCGCGGTAGTAAAGGATTGTTATGCTGTCCAGGGGGTAGGCCAGGAAGTAGGGGTTTTTGTTGTTTTTATTGATTTTAAAGAGGGAGTGGGAATCGATGAGTTTGCCGTTCTGGTTGTAGAGGACATAGCCTTTCTGGGAGTAGAAGAGGAGGGTCCCTTTTTCCATGAGGACGGGTCCGGAGAGGTTAGTCTTGATCCTGTCATCCCAGTGGCATCCGTAGATACTTGTTGTATCATCGTTAAGTGATATGGAAAAGAGCAGCAGGTCGTT
>JAAYIG010000023.1 GCA_012523595.1 Fibrobacter sp. | reverse complement strand
TTTTCAGAAAGCAACTGTAGGCGCTCCCGTAATCCCCTTTTTTCATCTGCAGCAGCCCCATATAATACTGGGCCATCTGCGAATGCTCATCCCCGTACTCAAGAGACAGTGTATGCCATAACGACTGAGCTGCCTCGATCTCTCCGGAAGCCAGTGAGGCAAGTGCCCAGTAATGGCGGTAAGCAGGTTTACTGTTTATCTTAGCAGCATTGCGGTATAACTCGACTGCCCGAGAATATTCTTTTGAAGCATATGTGAGATCACCAAGCCGACAGAATGCCTCAGCTCTGACCGAATCCGGAACGGTCTTTCCCTCTGCTACTTCTTTGTAAAGAATTGACGCAGTAGAACAGGGTGCAACCCCGGCATAGGCCATCTTGGCTGAGAGATCTGAAGGATTTTTCCTGTAGGCACTCTCAAGGCTGCTCCTGGTATCAGCACCGGAAGCAATCGTTTGTATAATGAGAATCGCCGATAAAATAAGTGCAAAAGCAGACACGTTTAAAAGTTCTCTCCCTCAGACACAGTACCAGTATCCGTTTCTCCGGATGACTGCTGTTTTTCCACCTGATAATTCTCTAACTCGGCACGAACCATCTCCAGATCCCGTTCCAGATCCTGAATCTGCTTCCCTTTGCGAAGGATCTGTCCCTTGAGCAACACGTAATTGTAAACGAATGTACCCAGACCCAGAAGCAATCCGGCTCCAAATGCTCCTGCCACATAAACGTAAATGGGAACAGGAGGAGTCCTGTAAGCAAAAATGCGCGCGGAAACAAGTGCTTTGAACGGGTCCTGAGTAAAAGTGAAAATAAGAACCCAAGCTACAATAAAAGCCGCCAGAAAAACAACCAGCCATTTAATTGCTCCCATCAGGAGATCCTTTCGCAGATCAGTGTCATACCGCTGTTTTTAATAGCTTTTGCCTTTAAAATCATTCCTGCCTCTGCCATCTCGCAAGAAAGCAGTGCCCTTTTACATCCCTTGTCCATCCCCATCCACATCCGGTCCCGCTTCTCCTGCCGTCCGGTGATCAGCAGATCAAGCTCACATCCCACTTTCTGCTCATAAACTGCTTTGGTAATATCGGTCTGGATTTTGATAAGCCGGTTAAGCCTGGAGATTTTTTCCTCTCTGGGAATATCATCAACCATAGCCCCGGCCGCTGTCCCCTCCCTGGCTGAATAAGCAAACATAAATGCGTTTGTAAAACAGACCGATTTCACAAGTGAAAGCGTTTCCTGAAATTCCGACTCGGTTTCAGTCGGAAATCCCACCATGATATCTGTTGTGATATCCACATCAGGAATATATCTCCGGAGCATCTCTATTTTTTTCAGGTAATCGCCAGTGGTATACCTGCGGTTCATCAGTGCAAGAATCCTGTCAGATCCAGCCTGTACCGGAAGATGTAAATGACGGCAGACCTTTTCCAATGAAGCCATAGTTGCTATCAGTTTCTCGCTGCAGTCCTTGGGATGGGAGGTAGTGAAACGGATCCTCTCCAAGCCTTCAATTTTCTCGATTCTGGCTAATAAATCAGGGAAATCAATTCCATTATCATTATATGAATTAACATTCTGCCCAAGGAGCGTTATTTCCTTTTTGCCGCTTTCTATCTTCCTGCGTATTTCATCCTCTATCTGTACAGCAGGAATCGATTTCTCGTGACCTCGCACATAAGGGACGATGCAATAGGAGCAGTAATTGTCACATCCCCTCATGACAGCAACAAAATCACTGATATCGTTTCTTAAAGCCGGTTTGGAGGAGAACATTTTTGTCTTCAAAGCAGAATCGACAATGTTTTCCAGATTATCGATCTCTTTGGCACCGATTACCCTGCCTATCCCTGGAATTTTCCTCTTTAGCTCCTCTCCAAGCCTCTGAGCCATGCATCCTGTGACCCACAACTGTGCATCTTTTCTTTTTAACGCAGACAGTTCCCTGATTCTGGCCAGTGCCCTGTTTTCCGCATGTTCCCGGACACTGCATGTATTTACAACCAGTAAATCCGCATCACCGGGTTCCGATGCATCGATAAAACCCCGCTCGATAAGCAGAGAGCGAAGGTCATCGGAATCGGCCACATTCATCTGGCATCCGAAAGTCTGAAAAAAGAAAGAAGGCATAAAATGGCGCTCAATGTCAGGTTTTGATTCCTGAGGAGTAGTTCTTTTCCCGGCAGAGGATAAGTGTCACCTGCAGGTGAATCATTTAAAAATACACCATGCTGTGGCTTTGCACTAAGGGTTTTCGGGCAAGAGGGAAGGTGATTAACTTATGTGTGGTTTTGGCGAAGAGAGGAACTATTTCGCTGTTGTTTTGCAGGAAACGAATTTCGTTTCTTTTTCTGGCTCTCTGTTTTACCCCGGAGGTGAAATAATGACTTAATTTAGTTAAAGGTGCCTCGCTAAGTTCAAAAATTTACCCCAAAGGTAAATTTTGGACATATTACAGTTTTCATCCATGATGATCAGAGTTTCCTGATATCTCCAATAAAGATAAAAACTATGATTAATAAGGAATCAACCCTATGGCTATGAATGTTTCCTGACTCTGAACCATTCGCCCCGGGAAAAAAACCATCCTTCTTGCCACCATTTAATCAGCATGCGCAGAAACTTGATGAATATCTGATCACGTTTCATCTCCTCATCATCTCAATCCCTGATCATCCCGATCATTAAAAAACGCTGTTCGAAACTGTATTAAATGAAAAAACCTGAGCTATTTCCGCCTAATCAGTCTGATAGTCTATATATCTTGGCACAAGCCCGATTCACCGGACTTGATCCGGCTGGAGGCGGCATTATGCCGCCGTTTTGTAATGGTTTTAATACAGTACACAAGCTGTGTACTCAAAATCTCACTCTCCCTTTATTCCTTATTTAAATAGTGCTTTTTTTTGTATATATTAAGATTATCTGGAAAGAAAATCGGCTTTTTCAGTCAGCCAGGTTAACCTGTTCACATGGAGTGCATAAATGAGGCCCAAGTATTGTCTGGAAGTGTGTTTGTTCAGTCTTCTGCTGTTTACTGCCAGGACATTCTCTCAGGATCCCAATTTTCACATTTACCTCTGTTTTGGACAGTCAAACATGGAGGGAAATGGTGCCATTGAGGCGCAGGACAGGACAGTTGACAGTCGCTTCAAGGTAATGGCTGCTGTTAACTGCTCCAATTCAGGGAGACAAATGGGGAAATGGTACACAGCAACACCTCCTTTATGCAGATGCAACACAGGGCTTACCCCTGCCGATTATTTTGGCAGGACATTGCTCGACAGCCTTCCCTCCAATATCACTATAGGAGTTATAAACGTAGCGGTAGGGGGCTGTAAAATTGAACTTTTCGACAAGGCTACCTATCAGGCTTATATCTCATCAATTACAGAAGACTGGTTGAAGAACTACATCAGGGAGTATGATAATAACCCGTATGGGCGTCTAATAGATATGGCGAAGCTTGCACAGAAGGATGGTGTTATCAAAGGTATCCTGCTGCATCAGGGTGAGTCTAATACAAATGACAAGCAATGGCCATCAAAGGTAAGGACGATTTATAACAATATCATAAATGACCTGGGACTCGATGCCTCATCAGTGCCTATCCTGGCGGGAGAAGTCGTGGGTTCTGCAGAAGGCGGCGCTTGTGGCAGCCATAACAATATTATTAAAGAACTCCCCGATTCTATTCCTAATGCCCACGTTATTTCTTCAAGTGGACTGCCCCATAAAGGCGATGGACTGCATTTCACTTCTGCCAGTTACAGGGAATTAGGGAGACGTTATGCGCAGAAAATGCTCACTTTATTACCCAAAGGTAAGGCTCCGGAGGTAACACTCACTTCTCCATCAAACAACAGCAGTTTCTCAACCCTTGATACCATTACCTTCACAGCCGAAGCATCCGACGCCGATGGTTCTATTGCCAGCGTGAGTTTTTATTCCGGCACTACTTTACTGGGGAGCGACAACACCGCACCTTACAGTATCGAATATTCAGGATTGAAGGCTGGAACTCATACTATTACAGCAAGAGCAACCGATAACCAGGGGCAAATCGGTGTCTCTGCACCTGTTACAATCTCTTTAGTGGCTCAACGGGCCCCATACGGAACATCTCCTCATCAGATCCCCGGCCGTATAGAAGCAGAGGAGTACGATCGGGGTGGTGAAGGAACAGCTTATCACGAGGCAAATGGAAACGGCAATGAAGGATTGGCGGATTTCAGAAATGATGAGGTTGATATAGAGGTAACCCAGGATCAATCCGGATCCTATAATATCGGTTATGCTCTTTCAGGTGAATGGCTGGAATATACCATAAACGTTGCTGCAACAGGAACCTATAATATCGATTTGCGTGTGGCTGTAAATGGTAGCGGTAGAAGTCTGAAAATTGAAATGGACGGCGTAAATATAACCGGAAATATCGAGTTGCCTAATACCGGAGGCTGGCAGACCTGGACAACTGTTACAAAAAACGATGTCGAACTGACCGCCGGAGAGCATGTAATGCGCATCACTTTCAATACTGATTACATGAATCTTAATTATGTCGAATTCAAGATGTCGACTGAAACGGATAACACCAGATTGGCCGACCGGAAATTGCTTAAAAACCCTTTGCAGAATGGATTACAGATTAAGCTCAGGGGACAGTTCAGTTATCAACTTACCGATATCAGAGGATCTGTAATAAAAGCTGGGAAGGGAAAGGATTTCCTTGACATCGGTGAAGGACTCGTACCTGGAGTGTATTTAATTTCAGTCAAGAACGATATCGGAAAATTCTCCGGGAAGGCGTTGAAGAAATAAAACTGCCATGGTTATAAAACAGGAACTGTAGCCAAGGAGGATTGAATGAATAAATTTTCATGTAGTTTTACAGTCGTTGCGCTGATCTTTTTTACAAGTACAGCACAGAGTTATAAATGGAACAATCCCGGGGGACAGTTAGGTACAGGATATACGCATGCAACCTACCGCAGTGCATTGATGAACAACATCGAGATCGGATATGTAATTTATCTTCCTCCCGGTTATAACAATTCTACAGAGCGCTACCCGGTACTCTATTCGCTGCATGGAATGGGTGGAAATGAGAACCAGAATCCTTCATTCTATAAAGATGCTCTGCAAAGCGGTATTAATAATAAAACATTTTCTCCCATGATTGTTGTGTTCGTAAATGGCAGAGGAAACACTTTCTACAGTGATTCAAAAGACGGCCAGGTCAAGTGTGAATCCACAATAATCCAGGAGTTGATTCCGCACATCGATGCGGCCTATCGTACCAAAGCCGATCGTTTACACCGTGCGATCGAGGGGTTTTCGATGGGAGGATTCGGTGCGCTTATGCTCGGGTTCAAGCATTATGACATGTTCTGCAGTATCGGATCATATGACGCGGCTCTTGTCAACTGGGATGAATTGAGCAGACAGCAGTTTGACCGTTCCATCCCGACTCAGATATTCGGTAGTGACGGAAACTATTTCAATGAAAACAGCTACCCTTTTACATTTGCAAAGGAAAACGCTGAAAAGATCAAATCTCTGGGAATAAAGGTTACGATGACTACCGGAGACCAGGATCTTCAGATGGGTCCGCTATATCCTTTCAATTGTGATATGCGCGATACATTGAAAAATCTGGGAATCGATTTGACATTTAAAATCATTGCAGGCGGCGGTCATGGCGGAAGTATCAACAAAGATGATATCGGATTACACCTGAAATTTCATTCAAATAATTTTGATGCTGCCACAAAAGTCTTTAATCCGGTTTTTTCTTTATCCTCAATTGTAAAAAGGAACCTTTCTCCAGTCACCTTTTCATCAGCAGACAACCTGTTCTTCAGGATCCCCTCTGAGTGGAAGCAGAATTCTGTAAAGATGGTTCAGGTTTTCAATCTGAACGGGAAATCTCTTGGCCGGCTGTCTGTAGAGGGAATTGACTGTGTTAACCGCTCCACAATGGAAAAACAATTCGGTTCAGGTGTTTTTACATTAAAGCCGGTAAAGTAAAGCACAGTTTATTGATCTCTGCATTCCAGTACTGCTGATTTCTGACAGAGGAAGGGGCTTGGGTCTGAGCAACATCGCTGAGGTAACACGGTGATTTAAACCATTAAACCAAGCCATGATTACTCAGAAGTCTTTTTGCTCCGGGATGAAATACTCAGGGAGACTTTTCTGAATTCTTTCTCTGAAAGGTTTTTCTCCAGCAGGTCCTTTACTTTCTCCATACTGGCGGCGGCTTCCTCGATTCTACCGTTCTCAATAAGAGTATAAATGGTCACAAGCTCCTGCTGAGCACGTCTGGAATCCTCCTGCTTTCTCTCCTGCAGGCGTTTTTGTTGCTGTTGAGCGGCTACTCTCATACGGTCTCTTCTGACCTCCGCGATCTGAGTCATCCTGGCGTTTTCCTGCCTGCGGCTCTCGATACTGTCTTTCTGTGAAGCCGCCCTTTCTCTTGCAGTCACCAGAAGATCACTTAAAACAGTACTCTCAGAGGTATCCTGATCTATAGAAATCTGTACCAGAGGTGGTTCCTGTTTTTTACGGGCAACTGCCTCCTCCAGAATTAATCTGTCGATTCTGGCAATTTTTTCATGAGAGATTCCGTAAAGTCTCACCGTATCGAGTAACTCCTCTGCCGCCACAATTCCCTTCGATTTGAGCCTTGCCTGCACTAGTGCCACAAGAGAATCTTCCTTGTTACCGATTTTTCGATATAACCTGAAGTACTCATCATTGAATCTGGTCCATTCCAGTTGCATCATGCTTGTTTTCAACCCATCAAGCCGGTTTCTGACCTTAGAGGCCAATACTCTTGAGTCAGGAAGGCGGTTGGAAGTAATAGCAGAAGTCAGGCTGTCAAAATCCTCCCTGAGAAGAACTCTCTCCTTTGACAATGAAAAGTCACTGAGCAGTTTTGCCTGCAGCGATGCAAGTTTCACGGCTGTAATGGCAAGGTATTGACGGTTTGTTTCACAGTAGGCAAGATCCTGACGGGCTGATTCGTAATTCCCGTTTTTAAGAGATAACTCCACAGATGAAAGAATTTCTACGGAGATTCCTGAAGCCCTGCTTAAGATCGACTTTTCCAGTCTCTGAGCCTGGCTTGTGTCAACAGCCTTCAGGCGGGTATGATAACTCCAGAGAAGCCGGAAATCAGGACACGCCTTTCCTGTTTCCGCATTGTAAAGAAAAACAATCTCATTGCTTGTTTTCTGGCGCCACAGCTCCTTCTCCATGAGAAGTCCACTTTCTTCCAGGTAAATCTGCGCCTCGAGTTCTCCTGCTTTCCAGAGTATGTACTTTTTATTGACATCATCAATGGCTATCTCACGCAGCTTCGTCGCTATCTGCTTTGCATACTCTATCGCCCGTTCAGTTGAAACCCCGCTTCCGGGATCAGACACGCTGTTAAAAATGTAAAGTGCCATGTCCACAAGCGAATCCACATAAGACTGGCTTATAAAAGTAGTTACCTTTTCCGCCCCTGATTCTACCACGGCAAAAAAGAGAAAAACCATCACCAGCTTTAATTGCATCGGCCGGTTTCCTGATAAAGAGAATTTCTGAACAAATTCAACACTGTATCACTCAAGTGTCTGAAGAAAAATGTCATTTCGACGAATTTTCATGAAGAAATCTCGAAAAGATTCCCTTCATCCGTTCGAAATGACAGGATTACTTCTCATAAGATGTATCCGAATTGTCTGCGCAGAAAAGCATAAAAACTCAGATACAGAAATGTCTGTTTATTAAAACTTCCTGAAATTTTCTTTCAAATAATCAAAAACAATAAACCGGTCTTTACTTCCATTGGTAATGGTGGAATCGTATGTCGGTTTGACATTCCTGACCCACTTGTTTTCCCTCACGTTAAGCTGAGTAAAAACCTGTTTGGGACATTTTTCTCTGGATATAAAGAGGTGAATTGTGTCACCTTTAAGATCATAGGTTCCCCATGACAAAAACTGCCACTCCTCTTTCATATAATCGGTTGTCTGCCCGTTCATCTCCTCAGAACCCTCGAATTTGCCATCCTTGGTAAACTTGTAAACACGCTTATCAAGAGCCTTGTAATTAGCATCTTCGGGTTTGATCCAATGGGAATCTCCCCACTTCCCAACCAGTTGTTTACGGATCTTCTGCGCCTTCGCCTCATTTTCCTCCAATAGAGGCATCAGTGAATCAAGCTTGTCCATCTTCCAGCGCGCCTGAATGAGCCAGTTGAGATTTATAAACGAGTCAGCAATGGAAAGGACACTGTCGGCAGTTTTTAACTGAAGGCCCGTCAATGCGGATTTTTTATCGACAATTTTTTTGCGCAGATTATCTATATAGGGTTTGAATTCCTGCATCGAAGTCTCATACCACTGCTCTGCTTTTACTATCGCTACCAGCATCGAATCGGTATACTTTTTGGCATTACCGGCGTTACTGACCTTTTTAGCAGAGATAACATTATAATGGTATACTTTCACATTCGCCAAAACACTGTCCGGCACACCTTTTTCCTGCAGAGCCTTAATTCTGCTCTCGATCTCTGCCAGCTTTTTCTCGCTTGCTCCCCCACAACCCACTGCCAGCACAGCAGAAATTACAGATAATGCAAGATACGGAATTAAACGCTTTAATTTTAACATACCGCCTCCTCCGGGTTTAACAATGGAATCATCGATGTATATATCCACCTTCTTGTGATTAGTCGGGACAGTGGGTTTTTTCTCTGGTTTATCCACTGCACAGTTCTTTCCAAAAGAATATACATTATAGATAGAATAAACGCAGAGCAGGTTTGAATTAAGGCACAAAAATGTTTCGGATCCTGCTGCAAACCAGCCACAGACCATTTAAAAAGAAAAGTATACCCAGGGCATTGGAACATCATCTGCTTTTTCACTATTTTTTCCTGATGGAACAGATAAAACCATACGGATCCTCACCTTGGAAAGAAAAACTCTATCAGACCATCTTTCAGACAAATACCAGGGCAGGCAAACTCTTTAATGCCGTACTGCTTCTGTTCATTATCATCAGTGTAACTATCGTAGCCCTGGAAAGCGTTTATAGTGTCAGAATCAAATACCATAATTACTTCATTACCGCAGAATGGATATTTACGATTCTGTTTACGGCCGAGTATATTTTACGCCTGTTATGCCTGATCAGACCCATGAAATACGCCTTTAGCCTCTTTGGTATAATAGATTTTATCGCAATTATCCCTACCTATCTTACACTCATTTTTTCCGGACAGACTTTTCTTGTAGTCCGGATATTGAGACTTCTGAGGATCTTCAGGATTCTCAAACTTCCTGAATACACATACGAAGCCACGGTCCTTTTCGAGGCTCTGAAAGCCAGTTCGCGTAAAATTCTTGTTTTTCTTTTCTCGATTTCAGTTCTGGTGGTTATAATAGGTACTCTGATCTATGTTGTTGAAGGTCCTGAAAATGGATACACCGATATTCCAACCAGCATGTACTGGGTTATAGTAACCATTACAACTGTAGGATTCGGAGATATTGCCCCAAGAACCCCATTCGGAAAATTTTTAGCATCAGTTACAATGCTTCTGGGTTATGGAATAATCGCTGTACCTACAGGGATAGTCAGTGTAGAGATTGCCAGAGCTCCGGGTAAACAAAAACCCGCCCGAACCTGTCCATCATGCGGAAAAAACAACCATGAAGCAGACGCGGTTTTCTGCCGATACTGCGGAAGTAAATTATAAATTATTTTAGCAAAGGAATCTCTGATGGCACAACGTAAAAAGCCTCTCGTAAAGCCAGGTGTAAAAAGAGACAGTATTGTTACTTTCCTTGATGATTTCCTTAATACAGCTTCCATCAAAGATTATTCCTGCAATGGGATTCAGGTTCAGGGCGCTTCACAGATAAAGAAACTCGCTCTGGCCGTAGATGCATCCATGGAAGCATATCGCAGGACAGCCGAACTGGGTTGTGAGATGCTTCTGGTCCACCACGGGATTATCTGGGATGGGCTCAAAAGTATCAGCGGCCTCCCCTATGAACATATCAAATTCCTTCTGGACAACGACATCAATCTCTATGCCTCTCATCTCCCCCTCGATCTTCATCCGGTTGTGGGTAATAATGCCCAACTTGCGAAAATGATAGGCTTGTCGGGGCTTAAACCCTTTGGTCTTTACAAAGGACTCATGATCGGTTTTGAGGGGACAGTAAAAAAGCCAATTTCACTTGACAACTTAGTCCATCTTCTGTGTGAAAAACTGGGCGGAGAGTGCACTGTCCTTCCATTTGGCAGGAAGGAGATAAAAAGAATCGCTGTAGTATCAGGAGGAGCGGCTGAAGAGCTTGAGGAGGCCATAGGTAAAGAAGTAGACTGCTACATTACCGGCGAACCATCACATATTAATTATCACCCGGCTCTGGAAGCGAAAATCAATGTTATCTATGCCGGACATTACTACACTGAAAAGCCGGGTGTTCAGGCCCTTGGGAAAGCTATAACCGATCGATTCGGTATTGAGACGGTTTTTGTGGATATTCCAACAACTATCTAACCTGGACTGTCCAAAAAAATACCAACTCACTCAACAGTTCTTTTTCCGCCTCGGGGTCGGTATCGGAATCGGCATCGATGTTTTATTCCCCCGCATTACTGGACTATTGTCAACCTGATAAAACCTTAAATGTAAATCCCTGCTATTCCAGTCTACTGTGACTACTGAACAGCAAGGATATACAAATACAAAGTACCTACTTTTTCCCGGTCCTTCTCTCAACACTCAGGGCATGATGAATGAATTTCTCAGACCGGGCAAAAACAGAAACATGCTTTGCTGCAGAAGCAAGCCCTTCAGGCGTGATTTCAGCGACAGACATACTTTTAAGAAAGCTGTCGACTCCAAGCGGTGACGAGAAACGGGCAGCCCCGCCAGTGGGCAGGACGTGGTTTGTTCCTACAAAGTAATCCCCAAGGGCAACAGGAGTATAGGAACCAAGAAAAATCGCAGCAGCATTGGTGATTTTCTGAAGATCTTTTCTGCTGTCTTTTGTCATTATCTGAAGATGCTCCGGAGCGATTTCATTTATCAGGGCAATACTTTCCTTGCGGGATGGGGTAACGAATATGGAGATGGCTTCTTCAGAAAGAGATAGAAAGGTATCTCTCACTGGTGAAGATGTGATTTCCTTTGTCAAAGCAGAAGCAATCCTGGAGGCCAGTACCTTGCTTTCACAAACACAGACAGCGATCTCATCTCCGGACCCATGCTCCGCCTGTGAAAGAAGATCAAGGGCTACCCATTCCGGGTTTGCGGACCTGTCTGCCAGAATTGCAACCTCGCTTGGTCCGGCAATGGAATCAATATCTACCGTCCCATAAACCAGTCTTTTAGCAGTGGCAACCCAGGCATTTCCCGGCCCGGTAATTTTGTCAACAGGTCTGATAGTTTTTGTCCCGTATGCAAGGGCAGCAATCGCCTGAGCCCCTCCAACCCTGTAGATTTCTTTTACATCAAGGAGCTGCAGAGCGTATGCAACTCCCGGATCGAGATCATCACGCGGGGGAGTAACTGCCACGATCTCCTTTACACCTGCTACCCGTGCAGGAATCACATTCATCAGTACGCTTGATGGGTAAACGGTGTGTCCTCCCGGTATATAGACTCCTACTCTGGAAAGAGGACGGATAAGCTGAGTGAGACACCCCTCTGCTGTTTTTATACTGAACCCCTGGCGTAATTGCTTGCGATGGTAAACCTCGATCCGCTTTGCGGCCTCCTCAATGGCTTTCCTGAGTTCAGGTGCAGCAAGTTTTGCCCTCGATTGCAACTCTTTTTCCGACAAGCGCAGTTTTGAGGCTGAAAAAGGTATCCGGTCGAAAGTACGGGTGAACTCAATAAGAGCCTTATCACCCCTTTTTCTTACCTCATCGATAATACTTTCTACTTTGGATGAAATCTGATTGTCACGTTTCTGCTGTGAGGTTTTTATTCTGTGCAGGAGTTTTTTTCCTGCGGGAGCAGGGTAATTGAGAATGGGAATTTTTTTTTCTGCAGCCATTGATTTGTTCCTTAAGAAGTTGAGTAAATAGATAGATAAAATAAATAGGGGGTCTGGGGTTTGATTCGGGACGGACTGATTTTTTCTTTTTTCTAGGGACGGACTAATTTTGTTATACTTTGGTGAACATTTTCGGGACGGACTAATTAGTTTAGTGTAAGTGTCACATACTTCCAGAATAAATGGCCCTTTTACTCTGAAACATCTCTACTCTATAGATTGATATTACAGCAGACTATCCTATTTAGGCAGGATGTAAAAGAATCCTGCAATTACTGGATATTGTTTTCTCTCATGCAGGGTTCTTCAAGTAGTAGTTAGAGGTATTAATTCAATCTGATCCTATACTGAGCAGTATTCCTCCACCTCAGAAGCACCTTGCTTCACAAGAACAGCAATTGGAGGAATAGTCATTTTTAGAAACCTGGCAATGACAGATAAAGGTATGAGCTCCTGCTCATGGGATTGATAGCAGAATTCAGCTCGTGCCTTCGACCGCTTGTCTTTCCTTCCCCGTTTCATCAGTTCTTCAAGGGAAATGCTGTAAGTCT
>JAAYIG010000022.1 GCA_012523595.1 Fibrobacter sp. | reverse complement strand
CTGGCAAAAAATGCTGATGCAATTGGAAAGGGACTTGTGGTAAAGATCGGGAACGATTCAGGGGGTGCGCTGGGGAGGCTTGAGAGGGCGATGGAGTCGATGCAGGAGGAACTCGAAAAACATCGGGAGAAAGCGCGAGCCAGAGGAGAGGAGACAGCCTGGCGTGATATTGCCAGGGTGATGGCGCATGAGATTAAAAATCCGCTGACCCCGATACAACTTACTCTCGACAGAGTGCAGGAAAAACTGGAAAACGGATCTATGCTGACAAAAGATGAAATAGAAAAACTTCTTTACAGGATAGGAACTCAGGTAAACAGTCTTGAAAGGCTGGTTAATGATTTCAGGAGCTTTGCGAGGGAACCGGAATCCCAATTGAGAACACTTTCTCTGCGGGAGAACGCTGAGTCGGTTGCCTCGGGACTTCTGGATTCAATTTCCTTTACCTTTACAGGTGATTCCATGGTTGAGGCTGATCCTTACCTGCTTGAAAGGGTTCTTCTCAATATCTGGAAAAACAGCCTTGAGGCTGGAGCTACAGTCATAAGAGTGGAAATCGAAAACAAGGACGGATCAGCGGAGATGAGGATAATCGATAATGGTCCGGGGATTCCCGGGGAAAATATGGAACGGGTCTGGATTCCCTACATAACATTCAAGAAGGGTGGAACAGGACTCGGTTTGCCGGTTGTAAAACGGTTGCTCGACTCGATGCATGCTGGTGTAAAGATCGATTCCAGAACCGGTAACGATGATCACGGACTTACTATGACGATCACTTTCAGAAGGGCACCTGAGGAAGTGCTTTCTGCTTAGCGCCTGAAGGGGAAAGACAGATGATACAGCAGGAGAAGATAAGGATACTTGTAGTCGATGATGAAGAGGAGATCCGGGAGACACTTCGGGAGATCTTTTCAGAGGATGGTTATGATGTTGTGGTTGCCTCGGAGGAGAGTACTGCCCTGGATGCGGCCGGATCGGGAGTCGATCTGGCTCTTGTGGATATCAAACTCGGGGCGGACAACGGAATTGATCTCTTGCGCAAATTAAAACAGCGGTATCCCTATATGCCGGTAATCATGATTACCGGTTTCGGGACAGTATCTCTTGCAAAGGAAGCTTTTAAGATAGGCGCGCATGATTTTCTTGAGAAGCCTCTCAGGCTTATACAGGTAAGGACAAGTGTCCGCAACGCACTCGAGGGAATTCTCCTCAGGAAACAGCTCAGGAAAAATGCCGGAGGTTTTTCCTCAAGGCCGGTAATTGTCTCTGATGCGCTGAAGAAGGTCTACCAGCAGGCATCAAGGCTTGCGCAGGTAAAAGAGCCTGTTGTCATAACCGGCCCGTCCGGAGCAGGAAAAGATCTTGTAGCCCGCTTTCTGCATTTTGAGGGTGTAAGGGCGCAAGGACCGTTTCTGGTTACAAATGCCGCATCACTTCCCCCCACACTTGCGGAGGATGAACTGTTTGGACATGAACGGGGAGCCTTTACAGGTGCAGACAGGATGAGGGAAGGGTGTTTTGAGCAGGCAAACGGAGGGACTCTCTTTCTTGATGAGATCGGGGATATGGATCTCAATATCCAGGCCAAACTTCTGCGTGTACTCGAGACAGGTGAATTCCTGCGTCTCGGTGGTTCATCGAGGATCCATGTTGATGTAAGGTTGATTTGTGCAACTCACAAGAATCTCGAGGAGATGGTGGATTGCGGAAAGTTCCGTAAGGATCTCTGGTACCGAATAAGTGCTTTTGTGCTCAGAGTGCCTGGTCTTGACAGAAGAAAAGAAGATATCGCTCCGCTTGCCGAGCATTTTCTGAGACTTATGTGCAGTGATCTGGGGATTGAGAAACGTTTCAGCCCTGCGGCTCTTAATCGCCTGGGTGAAATGACGTTCCCGGGGAATGTCAGGGAGCTAAAGCATCTGGTGGCTCGTCTGGCTGTCTACACCGATAAACCTGAAATTGACATCTGTGATATTCCGAACAATCAGGCAGGTCGTATTGCGCAAACATGGGCAGATGTTCCGGTAAAGGACGAGGAGATAATCGATTTCAGGATGGCGAAGATGAATTTTGAGCGCGAGTATCTCTTGAGGGCCTTAAAGGTCAATGGTGGAAACATCACTGCTACAGCACGGGCTATAGGGATGGCGCAGTCGAATCTTTCCCGTAAGTTAAAGGATCTTGGAATCGGGAATGAGAGGGAAAATGGCAGTGAAAATTAATAACTCTGTCAGGATTTCTGAATATTGATATGCATCCTGAGTTTTTTTACCTTTTGATTTGACATCTCGGTAATCTGGAAATGGTATCCGTTCCATGAGAAGCGGTCTCCGGTTTTGGGTACATGCCCTAAAATCATCATAGCGAAACCGGAAAGAGTACTGTAACGCTGTTCTTCAGGCATCTCTCCCACATTGAAGTAAACTTTGAATTCCTGTATAGGTAAAGAGCCATCGATTATCCAGAATTTATCATTCTCCTTGCGTATTGTAGGCATTTGAGGTTCATCTGCAGGGAGTTCTCCAACTATGGCCTGAAGGATGTCAATGGGGGTGATTATCCCTGAGAACCCTCCATATTCATCAATAACTACTGCAAAGTGCAGCTGGTGATGCCGGAAGAGTTCGAGGACTTTCAACAGGGGCATGTGTTCGGGTATAAAGAGGGGAGTGTGCAGGTATTTTTCGAGTTTGACCTGGTTGAGGTTGGCAGTAGATTTCAGCAGGTCGTGTGCGTTTACGATTCCTACAATTATATCCGGATCCTCGCGGACAACTGGAAAGCGGGAATGCGGGGTCTCTCTTATGGTTTTAAGATTTTCCTCAAGAGGATCTTCCAAATCCAGCCAGACTGTGTCTGTGCGGGGTGTCATAATTGAGTACGCCTGACGATCGCCGAATTCAAATACCCTTGTAATCATCCGCTGTTCATCAGGCTCAACCAGCCCGGCCTTCCTTCCCATATCGATGGCATTGGTGATTTCCTCCTGAGTAATAAGGGGAGTGGTTGAGGTACGGGCTTTCAGAAATCGAAGTGTGGTGTCGGTGGAGAAGCTCAGGAGTTTGATAAAGGGGGTAGTGATGGATGAGATAAGGCTCATAGGACGGGAGATAATGGAAGAGATTTCCTCGGGTTCTCTTAAAGCCAGCCGTTTTGGGACCAGTTCTCCAAAGATCAGGGTGAAGTAGCTTATAAAAATCACGACCAGGGCAAGGGAGATGGTTTCTGAGTAGGGGGCAAGAGGTTTGAAATTAAGGAGGAGAGCTTGGAGGTGCCTGGTAATAGTAGCGCCTCCGAAGGCTCCATTGAGCACACCGATGGTGGTGATTCCGACCTGGATGGAGGAGAGGAATTTAGTCGGGGAGTTAGCCAGTTCCAGGGCGATTTTGGCACCAGGGTTCCCTTTTTTTGCTTTTTCTTGTAATCTGGGTTTACGTGCGGAGATTATGGCGATTTCAGACATAGCGAAGAAGCCGTTGAGGAGGATGAGTGAGGAGATGATGATGAGTTCAAGGTAGATGTTGATCATACAGGGAGAGAGGAGGAGCAAGAGGTGTTCCGGGAATTGGGGACGGACTGATTTTATAATGATTGAGTGTTACATTTTCAGGGATGGACTAATTATAATAGTTATGTGTAAGTGTCACATAAACATCCAGAATAAATGGCCCTCTTACTCTGGAACATATCTGATTTGGGAATTGATATTACAGCAGGTTATGCACTTCAGACAAGTGTATAAAAGAACCATTCAATTCCTGTACTAGGCAGGCTCTTCAAGCAGTGTTTTGAGAAGTGTAATTTAATCTGATCCTATGCTGAGCAGTATTCCTCCACCTCAGAAGCACCTTGCTTCACAAGAACAGCAATTGGAGGAATAGTCATTTTTAGAAACCTGGCAATGACAGATAAAGGTATGAGCTCCTGCTCATGGG
>JAAYIG010000021.1 GCA_012523595.1 Fibrobacter sp. | reverse complement strand
TAACGTACTTTATAGATATGAGTGATCTGAAAGCACTTCTGGATTCAATTTATGATAGATTTCACCACCCTGAATATCTTAAAATGGATCCTTTGTCCTGTGTTCATGAATTCAAAACTGCCTCTGACCGCGAAATCGGTGGACTCATCGCTTCTGTCCTGGCTTATGGAAGAGCTGAAATAATTATCGATCACTGCTACTCAGTTTTCAGGAAAATCGACTGGGATACCAGGAATTTCATCTTCTCAACCAGCTATAAAGAAAAACAGAAATTCTTCGCAGGCTTCAAGCACAGGTTCAATGATGGATTTGATCTGGCTTTGCTTCTGGAATCTATAGGCAATCTCCTCAAACATTATGGGACTCTGGAAAACCTGTTCATTGCTCCATTTCGTGATGAAAGTCTCACAATCAAGGATGCTCTTCATCACTTCACATCACAAATAAAGATGTCTGCAGAATCCCTGGCAGGTCATAAAAAGAAGAGCTTTGAATATCTGCTGCCTTCTCCTGAATCCGGAAGTGCGTGCAAACGGCTCAATATGTTTTTACGCTGGATGACTAGGGATGATGACTCTATAGACTTCGGCATTTGGAAAAAGGTTTCCAAATCAAAGCTGATTATTCCGGTTGATACCCACATCGCAACACTCTCCCGTAAGCTGGGACTTACCTCAAGAAAATCTGCCGACTGGAAAATGGCTGAGGAGATAACCGCAAAATTGCGTCTTTTTGACCCGCAGGATCCTGTCAAATACGATTTTTCCCTGTGCAGAGCCGGGATGGTTGATTACAGGAAGGAAGCAGCATGAGCATAGAACAGTCCGACGGGAAAAGACAGTTGAAATTCAAAGGTTTGTCCATAAACTCCGGCCGGATTAGTGGAAAAGTCTGTCTCTATTCCGCAGAACGGTTCAAAGCATTCCCCAAGTACCCGCTTTCCTCAGAGGCTGCAGTTAAGCAGGAACTAGAGCGCTTTGATGAGGTGCTGGTACTCTGCACTCACGAGCTTAACCGCATTGCATCAGAAGTCTCCGATGCCATAGGCAAAACAGAGGCGGAGATCTTCCTCGCTCAGAAACACATCATGAACGACCCCAAACTGATTGCCGCCATAGAAAAGGAGGTGGCAGAGGATCGCAAAAATGTGGAATGGGCAATCTCCGATGTACTGGGTGAATATGAGGAAAAATTCGCTACCCTCGATAACCAGTATCTGCGGGAACGCTCCTCAGATATCGGGGAGATCCGCAGACGGCTGCTGAGCAGAATAAGCAATAAAAAGAGCGGATTTATATGCGAAGGGCAGGCAAAATGCGCTAAAGGAGAAAACAGGATCATTGTAGCAGAGGAACTCACCCCTGATATGGTGATCAACATGAATCTGGAAAAGGTGCTGGGGTTTGTCACAGAACATGGCGGAATAACCTCACATGCCGCAATACTGTCACGATCCCTTGGCATACCCTCTGTCTCCGGAATCGCAGGACTGATGAACTATGCTCAGTGCGGAGATACAATGCTTGTTGATGGGGACAGTGGGGAGGTGTTTTTAAACCCTGATCCTGAACTGGTTGCAGCTTTAGTGCCGGTGGAACCAGTCCAATCCGAAGCTGTCTGTGTCCTTGGAACGCCGGCGGGAATGGAGGTTCTCGCCAATACCAGTACAATGGAAGATGTAAAGCATGCCATGGCTGTGGGTGCTGATGGTATAGGGCTGTTCCGTACAGAAATTTTGTTTATCAAGGCTGACCGGTTGCTCACCGAAGAAGAACAGTATGCCTACTACAGGGAAGTTGTAAGGATGATGAGAGGCAAACCTGTTACCTTCAGGCTTCTTGATGTCGGTGGAGATAAACCTCTGCCCTTTTTACGGGTACGAAAAGAATCCAATCCGTATCTGGGATGGCGCGGAGCGAGGTTTCTGCTCGGAAGTCCCGAAGTGTTTAAGATGCAGATCAGGGCTCTGGGACGTCTGAGCACTGAGACCAGTATAAAGATTATCTTCCCAATGGTGGTAGATGCCGCACAGCAGAAAGTACTCCTTGATCTTTCCAGGGAATTCCTCTCCGGTGTCGAGTGTGATATGTCAAGGATAGAGTTCGGGGCGATGTTTGAGATACCCAGTTCATTTCTGCAGGCGTCAAGGATCTTCGAACTGGTTGATTTTGGAAGTGTCGGCTCCAATGACCTGATCCAGTACCTCTTTGCCATCGACAGGACAAATGAACTCGTATCCCAGGACTACAATCCCGAGCATCCGGTCCTCTGGGACATGCTTGAGATGCTCAGTGAAACAGCCCAAAAGGTAGGAAAACCGCTCTCAATCTGTGGAGAGATGGCAGGCCGGGAAAGTATCCCTGCAAAGCTCCTTGACGCTGGGATAAGATCGCTCAGCGTTTCACCCAGACTCGTGCCAAGGGTGAGAAATGAAATGTCACGGTACGCGGGTGTGATGGCCTGAATTACGGTATTTAAATAAAATGTTTATTTCCTTTCGGTGTCGGTATCGATCTTGATTTTTTTCTCTTCCTCACTGTACATTTCAACTCTAAGCTCAAGAGAACTATGCAGCCCTCTTGCTATTACAGCCCACCGATTCCTCCAGACAGAGATCTTTGATCGTAGAGTACATCTCCCAGGCAGAAACATAATATAACCGGTAACGCTTTCCGTCATTATACTTGCTCTCAAGATAACTCCACATCTGAGATAGACCATCCTCCGGGAAAAAATACCGGATAGTATGATCTACTGCCCCGTGGGTAAAAAGCTTTACAAACAGATGATTCGGAAGTCCGGGAATACTCACCCCGTTCTTTATCCAGAGATCCGCCCTCTGAGGTGAAAACCTCGATGTGCTGCTCAGTAATCCGTTTTCTACAATCGGCAGCAACCCGTAACGCCTCTGTCTCCAGTTCAGTGTCAGTGGACCCTGTATCATGAGTAAATCATTATCCGACCAGACCCCTCTCTTTGCATAATATCCCTGCTCATGCGCTCTGGCTCTCCCTGAGATATCAGATGCAAAGTAAATGCTGTTTATGATAGGAGGCTGAGTGATATCCGGTGCAGATGGGTAAGTGAAATCTGCATAACAGCCGCTCTCCTTTAATACAGGGATCTCATGATCCACTCCGCACCATCTCTGGTCCGGACGGCTGTTGTTGAGTGCACCGTAACCATGAATGAATCCATAAGTTATCTGGCCATGTGAATCTTTCCTGAGCAACCCGTGATGATAAAACAGAACATCCCTGAATTCCTCTATCTTACGCTTGAAGTTCAAAGGGGTATCATGCTGATGCGCTATAAGTATCTCCACATCACCGATTCCCTCTTTGTTAAGTTTGAAAAGAGAATCCACGAACTGAGGCTTGTAATCCCCCTCGGAATAGAAAAAGGTGTGAACCGGATGCCTCCCGCGACAATCAGTGTGCTTTCGCGCCGCACGGGGATACTCCCTGCACCATGTGACTACTCTGTGCTCGGCTATCTCCTGAGATACATCACTCCAGAAAGGCTGGTAGTGATCACAGATCATCACATAAATATTAGTAGTATCCTGAACTTTGGAAAAACCGCCGCGGGTGTGAGGTATCGAGTTGATAGCCCATCTGTACCTGTAAAGTACCAGTAATAGCCATCGCAAAAGAAGTACTGTTGAAATTATCAGAATTAAAGCAAAAAGCCAGGGAAACATCCCGAAAATCCACCTCTTCTGTTAAATAGAAACCAGCATTCACTTTGCAGGGCATGTGGAACCCCCCCCCTATAATATTAACTGCAAAGATTCTGCCAGATAGATGATCCAGAAAAAAGTGAAATCACTATGTCAATTCTGAGATGAAATAATGGTAAAGAAGCTGGGTGGAGTCTATAGCCGCTACTGCCATGTCGTCAACAGCACTGATCTGCCCGGGATTACTCTTTACCTTCTCCAATAGAAGCGATACCCTCTGCGGGTCAAAAATCCCTGCCTGGGCTATTGATGAAGGGGATATAACACGCGATGGCAGAGAATCACTGTCTGAGACAAAACACTGGGAAACAGGAGCCCTGTAAGGCTGCTTGGATCTCTTAACCACCGACTCCGGGATTTGACTCCCATAGGTTTTTTTCAGAATATATTTCTCGTTCATCCCATTGAGCTTATACTCCGGAGGCACAGTGGCCGCAAACTCTATAACCCTGTAGTCAAGAAAAGGAAAGCGCCCCTCCACAGACCGCCCCATCATCATCCTGTCACCCTGGGAAGAGAGAAGATAACCCGACATGAAAAGAGAGATCTCCAGGTATTGTGCCTGGCAAAGCGGATCCCACCTGAAAATCTCAGGATCCATAAAGGAAACAACCTGCTCCATCACATTCTGCTGCTCATCAAAAGCACTTCGGTATTGCTCTGTAAAGAACCGCTTTATTCTGGAGGTATTTACCCATCGCAGAAGATGCGAATAACAGGGGTTGGAGGTGTCTGTCAGCCCCTTTCTGAAAAACAACTGCCAGAAACGGTTCTTCTGTTCACCGGGAGTAATGTAAGGATAGAGATCAAGAAGCAGCAGCGGACGAATGCGGGAATCTGGAAATCTTGCCCAGAACCGCCTGATCTTATTTTCCTTGAAAATATTATAACCCCCGAACATCTCATCCGCACCTTCACCTGTCAAAACCACCTTTATATCGTTCTTTCTCACCAGCTCAGCCAGGGCCAGAAGGGGTGCAGGAGCAGTACGTATCATCGGAATCTCGGAAAACCAGACAACCTCCGGAAAAAGTCTTCCTATACTATCATACCCGATCTCAATAGAGCGATGATCGGTACCGAGAAAACCCACCATCGCCTGCTGAAAACTTGTCTCATCAAACCTGTGATCCTTAAATGAGATTGAAAAGGTTATCAGGTTGCTGTTATGATGCTTCTTGACAAGAGTGGAAATTATGGAGGAGTCAAGCCCTCCGCTTAAATATGCAGCCACCGGAACATCTGCCCGCAAACGAATCCTTACCGCATCATAGAGTAACTCCTCAAGTCTCTTCTGGTAAAAATCAAAAGACCTGCGCTCATAGCCACCTCTATCCGGAAACTCAAGTCTCCAGTATCTTCGCAACTGCTCCCCATCTGCACTGACTCTCAGTATATGACCTGGCAGAAGCTCCTTTACACCACTGAACACCGTGCGGGGGGGAACCGGAACCCACAAAGAGAAAACCTGCTCAAGCCCCAGAGGATCAAACTGAGGAGTTATACCGGGATAAGCAAAAATGGATTTAATCTCTGAACCAAACAGAAATACTCCGTCACTTAGACGGGTATAAAAAAGTGGACGGATTCCCACCCTGTCTCTGGCCAGAATCAGTTCCCTTTTTTCGCTGTCCCACAGTGCGATCGCAAATTGACCGTTAAGATGTTCGACAAACTTCTCACCGAAATCTTCGTAAAGATGTACCAGCACCTCTGTGTCGCTTCTGGTTGAGAATCTATGCCCCCGGGATTTCAGTGATGCGGTAAGCTCAATGTAGTTGAAAATCTCCCCGTTGAAAATTACCTGGAGCTTCCCGTTTTCATTCTGTACAGGCTGCTTCCCACCGGCAAGATCTATGATACTCAGGCGCTGCTGTCCAAGCCCCACGCCCTCTCCGATATAATACCCCTCATCGTCAGGTCCCCTGTGATTTAAAATCCTGCTCATCCGATGCAGGATCGAGGAGGGGATGGGGAAGAGGGGGTCGGGATGAAAAATGCCTGTTATGCCGCACATGGTATCAGTATTTGTAACTTGCGTACTGATAGTATTCGGTACGACGGTAAGGGGCGCCGTTAAAAATAAGACCCAGAACCTTTTTACGCAGTCCGGGAAATTCCTTTATCTTTCTGTTAAGCTCAGAGATATTGGTATGACCTGCCCGCACCACAAACATATACTTGTGTATAACATCCTGTACCCCCACAGCATCGGTGGTGACCGCCACAGGCGGAGTGTCCATGATAATCATCTCGAAATTATCTGATAAAATCTCCAGAAGCTCCCTGAAACGGAGAGAGTTTATAAGCTCCGCTGAGTTGGGAACAGTACTGCCGCTTCCTATGATGGAGAGATAATTTATGTGACTGCTCTGTATAGAGGGCTGAAGATAAGAGGCACTCAGAGGAGATGAGTCAGAAAGAATATTTGAGAGTCCGGGCTGTTTCTCCAGACCAAAGTGCAGATGCTGAATGCCGCGTCTCAGGTCTCCGTCAAGAAGAAGGGTAGGGATACGCTGCTGAGCCATGGTGATCGCCAGATTTGCGGCTGTAAATGATTTCCCCTCACCCATGTTCAAACTGGTTATTATGATCCTCTTTCTCTTCTCCTCATGCAAACTCAAAAGGATCTTTGTCCTTAAGGAACGGTAGGTTTCATCAACATAGTTCTGAGAATAATCCGGGGCCACAAGCTTTGTATCTATACACTTCTCCTCTATGGTCCCCCTTCCTTTTCCCCAGCAGCCCTTGACAGGCACCGCCTCGAGGATAAGAAGATCGGTCATTCTGCGCAGATCCTTCTCAGTACGGGCAGTCTGATCAAAAAAGTCCACCACCAATACCGGCCCCACACCCGCTAAAAGCCCCAGAAAAAGCCCCATGCCTACAAGCACAAAAAGAGCCTTGGGATCAGATGATCCCTCGGGAACCACAGCAAGGTCAACCACATAAACATCACCTACCTCCATGGCCCTGGCTATCTTGGCCTCGTTATACCGGGTCAGCACATTGGCGTAGATTTCCGAGTTTACCTCGTATTTTCTCTGAAGGTTTGAGAGGTGAAGTTCCTTTGAGGGAAGTTTTGCTATTTCGCTGTTGATCTTATCGATCCGGGTGTTGTTCTCACTGATCCTTCTGCTTAGCTGATTCATTAAATCGTAAAGCGCAGAGGTCACCTTGGTGCCGAAATTCCGCACATCCTCTCTGTGCTGTGTTACAATCGGATGCAAGGGAGAGTACTGATCCCTGAGCCTTCTGCTCTCCTCGATCAATCCCTGAAGCTCCGAACCCAGTGCCTCGGCTGTACCGGTCTGATACCGGTTTAAAAAGGAGATCATCTCGTTAAGCACAGGTATACGCATCGTGTCAATGGTAATCCTGTAGCGGTCCTGAAGACCGCGGGCCTGAAGAAGTGCCGACTTGAGTTCCGCCTCGGTCTCTTTTAAGTCAAGAATAGTCACAGGAGGAGAGAAGGCATCGGGAAGCCCCACCGTGGGGTTTGCTTCCCGGAACTTCCGGAGATTAGCCTCAGCCGCCACCATCTCCCGACGCGCCGTCTCAAGCTGCTTCTCCAGTAACTCCATCACCTCGCCCTTCCTGCTCCTCTTGGTATTTGAATTCTCCTCAACAAAATCCTGCGCTATGGCGTTTACCGTGTTGGTGATCATCTCGTAGTCCCTTCCGGAAAGGGAGACTGACATGATAGTAAAATCCTTGCCGGAGGTCTTTACGGTGAGATTATCCACTATTCTATCGATAGCATCACGGGTACGAAGAACTCTGAATTTGATTCTCCTGGGACCGGAGAGAAAGTCTTGGGACCAGAGAAGTGTCAATCCGGGAAGAGATGTTTCCTTAAGGGTGGAAATCTCCCCCGATGCAATCCTGGTTTTTGCACTCATCCTGTCTGTAAAGAGGAGAGAATAGGAGTCTCCTTTGGGCCTGAACTCATAATCTCCGATTGGGGCATCGATACCCACCCACACTGAGTCGAAAATCTCCGAGCGGCTGTAACGGGAGACCTCAAGTTGCAAAGAGAGCTTCCTTACTATCCCCTCCAGAAACGACCTGCTCCTTACCAGCACCGCCTTGGCATCAGACTCCAGTACCACCCTCTCCTGCACGCTGCTTAGCTCATCCGGATCATCGAACTGAAGTATCGCCGTAGCATCCAGTTTTGGCCTGGAGATACCAAGCTTGTTTACCGCCAGAGCATAGATAATTATGACAGCAGCGGTTACAGGAAGCACAAACCACCATTTGCGCTGAAGCAGATGAATATAGTGATCCAGTTGCCTGCTCATGTTGTTCTGATTTGACTGGGTTGTGAAACTCACAAGATACCTCTGGTTAAGTTATGGTTTAGTTGTCGTTTTTGAGGGTCATTATGCCCAGATAGAGGGAGAGGGCAAATGTGGCAAAAGGAAGAATATCCCTTACCAGTATCTCCCTTATATTGCGATTATCGGTAGGAGTCCAGATCTGATCCCCCGACCTGAAACCAAGCATCGTGAGCGACTCCCCGGACTCAAGATAGGGGATAAGGTTCTTATTGACCACCCTCCGGTCCCGCTCCCAGACAAGCTTTCTTAAACCCTTCTCATGGTTTGTACCCCCCGCCATGGAGATAAGATCCCAGACAGATCTCTGAGGCTCCACATAGTACATCCCGGGCATCTTAAATCCCCCCAGAAGAGACACCCGTATAAGAGGGATGACCATCACCTCAGGATAACGGATATACTGCTCAAAGGTCTTCTGAATATAGGCAGTAAACTCGGCAGGGGACTGATCCGTCACCTTTACCCTTCCGACAACAGGAAGCACCACATAACCACTGTAGTCGATAGGATAAGTTCCATTTAAAAACGATGCTGTATCCAGGGGAATAAAAATCTTCAAGGCATCACCGGCTATAAACCTGTTCCCCTCCAGGGTGTGTGTCAGAGCACTCTGCCGGGTTATTTCCCTGGAACATCCCCAGAAGAGGAAAAATGAAGAGACCAACAGAAGATTTAAGACCTTGGTGGCAGACATGCACCCCTCCTGAATTTGTGAAAAAGTATATCGGGCTACTTTGAGCCTAGCGCAAGAGTGATGCCAGAGAGGGGGGAGTCAGAAAGAAGGAAATTCCTGCTTTTGACAAAAGAATTCGCAATAGTGCTAACTTTTTTGGCAAAACAAATAGAAAAACAGGGCAAAAAGTGGAAAAAACAGGGATTTTTTTGTTGGTATGATGTTTGCTGTTCTGACAGATGATAATTGTTAGTTTATGATTAATCGCTTTAAGGAACGGAATGAAAAGATCTCTGCCTAAAAAAAAACTCCTGGTCATCGATGATGACCCGGCGGTACTCTTTGCCTTCCGTAAACTATTTGGTAAATCCGATTTCCAGGTCGATACTTCAGAATCCTTCGATGAAGCCAAAAAATTTATCGATAAAAACATCTACCAACTGATAATCACCGATCTGGGCTTCTCCGAAACCATTAACGAGGCCGGAATCGCTATCTCTCAATATGCCAGAAAAAAAATCCCGGGTGTCAAAATTATTCTCTGGACAGGGATGGATCTCTCCCGAATCTCGGAAAAAGCACGCCAGGCCCAGATAGACCTCTGTCTCATCAAACCCGTATCACCCAACCTGATCCAGAGCCTTGTGGAAAACCTCCGCTGCATCTGATACATTTCACAACGACTGCATCAATAGCTTCATCTCTGCCAATGACAGCAAAAACGCCAGTGTAGATTCTCCACCCTCGTTCATGTTCACCCTGTCCACATGAAGAGCATCCCTGCATCCGCCGGTCTCCGGATTGTAAACCATCGCCCCAAGATCGTTTCTTCCAAGAAACCACTCAAAAGCCATCTTTGCCGCATTGAACCAGTACTCATCTCCAGTGGTACGATAAGCCTCGATACAGGCGGAAACCATGGAATAAGCCTCCACTGGTTGCTGATCAAACTTGGCCTTCTCCTGATTCCTCTGGTAAAAGCCATTGCTGCCCACAGCCCTGAAATATCCCTCCGGACTGGTCTGAATCTCCACAAGCCATCTTAACGCCTTCAACCCGATCTGAAGCGCATCCTGCCTGTCTGTCCAGCGACCGCTCAGTATGAGAGCATGAGGAATCTTGGCATTGGTGTAGGTCACTATGTCCTCACACCAGGGCCATTCACTGCTGCTGTTTTTCCGGAATATCTCTGTAAGTCTGTCTGTCAATTCATGACGCAGGGTGTTAAAGAGCCTGTCTCCGTTTAACCTGCGAAAATACTCATGAATTCCGATAAGCGCAAATGCCCACGCCCGGGGGGAAGTAAAGGTGCTTACCGCCGGAAGAGCCTTCTCCAGAAGCTGACCCGCAAGTCGCTGTATTCCCTCGTTTTTTGTCCTGCCCACACATGTGCCCAGAGACCAGATCGCCCGTCCCTGACTGTCTTCAGATCCGGCATCCTCCAGCCATTGACGGCTGAAAGTGAGGAAGTTTCGGAAACGCCCTGCCTCAGGATTGAATGCATGGTTTACAAAGGCAATACATCTGACCGCCATCCGCTCTATCTCCGGCACCTTTATCTCAAGTTCCTCTAAAAGAACGGAAAGAATAAGTGCCCTTGCATTATCATCTGTACAGTATCCCTCATGGTAATCCGGGATAGTGTACTTTGCATGCTGAAGCACTCCTGTAGAGTCGTTCATCATGATCAATTGATCAAAACGGAACTGGGGAAGGTTGATCTTCTGCTGGTCAAGAGTCTTGGCTGAAAACAGGCGCCTTGACATCCTCCCTCTGGTTATCCGTGCCGTCTCAAATGTATTCATATATACACTGGCAACATTGCTCCAGACCATATCCCTTCCCAGAAGATAGGCTGTTTTCCGCATAGCATGGCGCTTTACTTCATCCTTGAAAAGATTTATCACCTCCCTGGCAATCGCCTTTGGGTCTCCGAAAGGCACTAATGTCCCCTTACCATCTGAGAGCAATTCTGCTGCATGCCAGTAGGGTGTCGAAATCACTGCCTTTCCCGCGCCGAAGCAGTAGGAGAGAGTTCCGGATGTGATCTGTGTCTCATTGAGATAGGGTGTGATATAGATATCCGCAGCACCGATAAACTCTTTGAGCTGATCCAGCTCAACATAGCGGTTGTAAAATATCACATTTTTCTGTACCCCGTTTCTCTCCGCCTGCCTCTCCAGATTCAGACGGTACATCTCGCCCTGCTGCCTGATCAAATTGGGATGAGTTGCCCCCAGCACGATATACATCGTCTGGGGGTATTCACTTATCACCTCCGGTAAAGCATTCAGAACATGCTCTATTCCCTTGTTGGGGGAGATAAGGCCGAATGTCAGCAGCACCAGCTTACCTTCCACTCCGAATACATCTTTGTAGAAATTGGGATCCACAAATGGGATATTAGGTATGCCATGAGGGATGACATCGATTTTCTCCTGCGGGATGCCGTAGACCTCCTTTAACAGTTTTTCACCTTTATGGGTCATAGATACCACACAGGAGCAGATCTGCGACAATCCCTCCATCACCTTTCTCTGCTCTGCACTTGGCTTGTCAAGTATGGTGTGGAGTGTGGTTATAACCGGCGTCTTTATCTCTCTTAAGAGTGCAAGAATATGACTTCCGGCACTCCCGCCGAAAATCCCGAACTCATGCTGAAGACACACCACATCGACATCATTGATGTTTATGAATTCTGCTGCCCGCTGATACGAGGAAATATCCTTCTCATCGATCTCAAACCTGACCTCTTCAGGATATTTGTATTGTCCCGGCATGTCGCTGACTGCTATTACAAGACACTGAATCTCAGGAAATTGCTCCCTTATAGCGGAACAGAGATCCGCAGTGAATGTGGCTATGCCGCACCTTCGGGGTACATAGTTCCCTATGAATGCAATTTTTTTAATAGAAAGTGACATAAGCGGCTGCTCCCTGAAGTTTTGCGCCACTTGGAAAACTCAAAAGCATGGCAATAAAATGGAGATGTCACAATTTTAGGAATATGAACGTGACATGTTAAAAATAATACATGCCGGTCCCTTTTTCGAGCTTTATTCCGGCTCTGCAGTGCCGGCCTGAATATAATCCTTCAATTCCGGGATGAGAGGAATAAGTTTTTGATGAGCGGCACTGAGATGCTCCGCATAACGGAAATGCGCACCCATTCCAGTTCGGAGCTCTATTTCGTAAATAAATTTATCAAGATGGGTGGAATGCTCGAATGATACCTGTGTCCCAAGAAGCAGACCGTAGACATAACTCGCCGGGCATGATGAAGCCGCAGCAGCCATCAGAAACTCTCTTTTCTTCGCCAGCAGTTTATCAAGAGAGGGGTTGCTTACACCTTGAGGAAGATAAAAACCAACCGGGGACAGTGGAGAGAACCTGAAGCCGCTCCTGTGACGGTTCAGATCACGGAGTTCCGCTATAGCCATGTTGTTCCAGGCCGCACGCACAAATATCCGTTTTACCTGATTCCCCACAGCGCTGTACCGGTTCTCCTTGGAAGAGAACGCCTCAGAGAACCCCTGCAGTTGAGGCAGGAAATCAGGAAAATTCCGTTCCACACTTACATAAACCTCATCCGCCACGTTTCCTGTGAAAACATCATCCCGCAGAATTTTTCCCGAAGAGTACTCAAAAAGCTGCTCCGCCTGTGCTTTACTGGCTTTATCTGGATAGCTGTGCTTCATCATGCGGGGGACAAATTTGGAAAGCTCACTTCTCAGCCCCTCCGCACAATCGTGAGCCTCCTTGAGAGGGATGGAATCGAGGTTCTTTATGGTGTCTGCCCATACCCTGGCTGTCATCACGTAAGCAGCATTTGTTAAAGTGGCGAAAGGAATGAAGTATCTTGCCCTGTCCAGTGCGAAATTCTTTCGCAGTCTTTCAATTACCTTCTGATCAGCATTACTGGGCAGTCTCATTATTGAACTGTCCTGCTTTGCTCTTAGATCAAGCTCCTGATATGTTTCCTGGTATAAACGGAAAGAAAGCTCCATCAGGGATTGCCACTTTTCCGCCAGTTCAGAATCCATCCCGGTCTGAGCCGGTGAGGGCAGACTTGACGGGGCCAGTTTGATATATCTGGTACTTGATTCCTGTCCGTCACAGAGCTGGGCGATTTCAAAGAGCTTGTAAGCCAGAAACATTGAACAGCCATCAACTACCATCGCTATCCCCCCGGTCATTCCGGTGATGGAGGCATGGCCGTAATCCACAAAACGGAAGATCGCATCTACTGAACGGTCCGGATCGTTCCAGTCAATTGACGACAGGATAGAGTCGATTCCCCTGTTGGAGCGGGAATAGCGGGCGAGGCATGATGCCAGAAGTTCAGGCGTGACCTTCGGGTTATCTTGAGCCGAAGGAGGCGGACAGATTCCAATCGCTTTTATTTTCATGGGAAAAATGTGTGCCGCTTATGCAGCGGCACTACTCCATTGTCAATATTTGTAATGCTCTGGTTTGTAAGGACCTTCCACCGGTACTCCGATGTAGGCAGCCTGTTTGTTTGAGAGTTTGGTCAGCTTGACTCCGATCTTCTCCAGGTGCAGACGTGCTACTTCCTCGTCAAGTTTCTTGGGAAGCCTGTAAACTCCGGGCTTGTACTTGCCGCGGTTTTCACGAATATCGAGCTGCGCAAGTGTCTGGTTTGAAAAGGAGTTCGACATCACAAACGAGGGATGTCCTGTGGCACAGCCAAGATTGACCAGCCGCCCTTCAGCAAGAAGGAAAATGGAATGGCCGTCAGGAAAAGTATACTTGTCAACCTGAGGTTTAATATTTGTCTTTTTAATACCTGGAATGCTTTCAAGCTGAGAAACCTGTATCTCGTTATCGAAATGCCCGATATTGCAGACTATGGCCTGATCTTTCATACGGGCCATGTGCTCGGCTGTAATAACGTCGATATTTCCGGTTGTGGTAATATAGATATCTGCTTTGCCCAGTGTTTCCTCTATGGTTGTCACCTCAAAACCGGCCATCGCAGCCTGAAGAGCGCAGATAGGATCGATCTCTGTTACAATTACTCTTGCTCCGAAACCCTGCATCGACTGGGCACATCCTTTTCCTACATCACCATACCCGCAGACAACAGCCACCTTACCGGCTATCATGACATCCGTGGCACGCTTGATCCCGTCGGCAAGCGATTCCCTGCAACCATAAAGGTTGTCGAATTTTGACTTGGTTACAGAGTCGTTGACATTTATTGCAGGCACCAGAAGTGTCCCGTTTTCCATCATCTGGTACAGACGATGTACTCCGGTTGTGGTCTCCTCAGATACTCCGTTCCACTCTTTCACCACTTTGTGCCAGTACTGGGGATCTTTCTGGTAAACGGCTCTCAGGACCTTCTTCAGCGACTCCTCATCCTGGCTTTCCGATTTGCTGTTTACCCAATCGTCACCCTCTTCCAACTGGTATCCCTTATGAATCATTAGAGTGGCATCACCACCATCATCGACTATCTGATTGGGACCCTTTCCACCGGGAAATGAGAGTGCCAGAAATGTGCAGGCCCAGTAATCATCAAGAGATTCGCCCTTCCAGGCGTAAACGTTGACACCGGTATTGGCAATTGCTGCGGCAGCATGATCCTGAGTGGAGAAGATGTTGCATGATGCCCAGCGCACCTCTGCCCCAAGTTCAACCAGAGTCTCGATAAGCACGGCAGTCTGTATGGTCATATGGAGTGATCCGGAGATCCTCACCCCTGCAAGCGGTTTTCCGCTGGAGTATTTCTGCCGGATAGCCATCAAACCCGGCATCTCTTTTTCCGCAACCTCGATCTCTTTTCGCCCCCAGTCAGCAAGTTCTATATCCGCTACAATGTGAGATGGACTCGCCCAGATATCAACATGTGGTGCCATGAACAACTCCCGTATAGATGAAATAATGAATACTGCAATATTCGTTCGGAGGAGATTTAAATTAAATCACCGTAATCTATTAATATACTATTTACCTGAGGACAGAGGGCCCTCAAGCAACAACGGTTTAATTTTTGTATCGGAATCGGAATGTATCCCTGGTGGATCTTAAAAATTCTCCTTTGGGGTGAGGGAATGCTTGAGCGGTTAAAATTTATCTCTGAGTTGAAATGTTGACCTAAACCTAGCCCGAATGCGAATTGGATTTCCCCTTCGTCCGCCTCAGCTGACCGATACTTATCAAAAAATCCAATCGTTACCTGAACTCATAATGATTCTCCCGGATGGCACTGATCATTTTCTATTATCAAGCATTTCCTTTCTGCAACCCTGAATAAAGAAAAGCATTTTCAGACTTTGTCACCACATTACAAACGGAAAACATATATTCTGTTCATAAGCTCTCTAAAAAAACACTGTGGAGCTGAAAATGCCATTCAGACCATTAATAAGCTTCATATATAACAACAATCCTCTTTATGGGCCATTAGAGGCCTTTGGTATGGGAAATCTGTGGGAAGGCTTTGAATTTGAACTTTCCATGGAGAACAGTTTTCATGAGAATTTTCTGCGGAAAAGATCGGGATCAGCAGGATGTGCTTTTGCCTGCTTTGATTTTTACTCCAGATGTCAACCACTAAAAATCACCATGGAGCCTGGAAAAATTATCACCGAGTTGTATCGGGCATGGGCAAGAGGTGAAATCTTTGATAAACTGGAAATTTACTGGATACGTTCAGGTGAATCAGACGGAAAGGAAGAGATATATCTTACTCAGAGTCTTTATCCTGCAAAGATAGTATCGATACGTTTTTTGATGCCTGATGTTAAAGACAGAGATTGTGAAAATCTTGGACATATGTTGAAGCTTGAGCTAATATACCGCTTCACTGAAATAACATTTTTGCCGGGATACCACCATTTCAGACTTGATTGGAACAATTTACTTACTGTGGGTAAATTCAACAGTGATCAGGATAGTTTTAATGAGTTCGACTTGTCGTTTGAAAAAACCCCGACCATATCAAAAGAAGAACGGCTGGCAAGAATTTCCATTCACAGTCTGGGCTGGGAACATCTCGATGAGGATAAGAGATGCGACAGTGAAATATCACAGGGTGACAGGATTCGGTTGCTCGCGGATGTTGAAGGTGTGAGTGATGGTGAAAAGATCAGATTTGAGTTATACTACCGAACACCAGATGGGCAAACGATTGAGTTCGCAAGCAAATCGGGGATAATAATCGATGGAACAGGGACTGCAGAGTGGATTGCAGACACATCAGATATCCTGGAAAAAGAATACAGTATACACTTTGAGCCTGTGGTTCGCTCCAAATATGGAGGCAGATGCGAGATTCCCCTTAAGAGACCATACAAAGGAGTAATTGTTCCATGGTTTATTGATTGTCACATGCATATACAGAGCACTATGTGTGCGCCGGAGCCTCTTATATCTGGTATGCCATTTCTTAAAAAACTCCGTTCAGTACCTAAACTACCCGGTTTTATCGGTACTCCTGGCCTGATCTTTAACAAATCAACCACAGAGGAACTTGGTAAACTCTCTCTTGAAAAGTCATCCGAGATCTTAAATGACAGAAAACTAACCGGACTGGGTGACCCGGAAAAGAGGAGAAGGCTGATGCTTGTGATGCCTATGGATATGGATTTCGGGCATTACAGAGGATATTCAGGAATTAAAATTATTGAAAATACTGAGAAAGGACTGATAATCTATAAATCGATAAACACAAGTGGAGTTGAATGTGCATTAACGGAATTTAAAAAATGGGAACAATACTTTATGCAATTAGCTGCCACGCAGAAGATATTCCTGAATTCAGGTGGTGAAATAGTTCCGTTTTTCCATTATGATCCAAGAAGATGGAACTCAGAGAGGTGGAATCCAGTTAGAAAAATCGGGCACTGGAAAGATCCGTTTTCTTTTCTGGTTCAAACAGGAAATATCTCTGACCTGCAGGAAACGATCAGGATATCCAGAGTTAATGGTGACTATCTGAACCTGGCGTTTTTTTGCGGTATTGGGTTTAAAATGTATACCGCATTGGGATATAAGCCGGATGATTACGATAAGCTACCAGGACTTAGTTCGTTTTATGGTGAGTGCGTAAAGCATAGAATTCCAATACTTTGTCATGGATCGCGTGGCGGAATGTTGACGCATGATTGGCTTCATTACTGTAAAAAAGATCTAAGACATTTTAATCAGAACACTTATGATAATGATGACATACCGCCATCGATGAAAAATGCTAAAGATTATTATTACGAAAACTTTATCAGTCCTTACGCATGGGAACAGGTGCTTCAGAGATTTCCTCAACTACATCTGTGTCTTGCCCATTTTGGAGGGGAGGAATCATGGGGAAGAGATCGTTTTAAATTCAAGCCTGACTGGTTTTCAAAATTGTGTGAAATGATGCGGCTCTATCCAAATTTTTATGTGGATACCTCTTATTTTATGTTTGACGACTTATTCATAGGTCAATTTGCAGAAGCAGTACAGGATGAGAAGGTAAGGAATAAGATCCTTTTTGGCACCGACTGGTACATGATAAATTTTGAATGGTCGAGATTAGGACATGGGTCCTCATACAGGAATTTTTTCAGGAAAACATACAATAAGTTTATCGATACAGAGCTTTTAAAGATCGACAATTATTTCCCTGCACGTGCTTTAGTCCTTAATCCGCTGAGATTTTTGAACTTTAAAGAGATTCTGCCGAAACTTAATACCGTGTATAAATGTTTAACAGGAAAAGAGATCAGTCTCATGGAGTGGGTGCCTGAATTACCGGAAACAATTGAACAATTCAAGGGTGATAAATGAACCGTTTAATTAAACTCACAATACTTTTATATGTTCTGTTAATTAATACACATGGAGAAAATCCAATGACACCACAGATATTACCGTTTAAGCCTGTCTCCCACCAATATAAAGAGCCGGTTTGTTTATTATATCCTTCAATAATACCCAATAGCATTATTGCTGAAACTGGTCATGATAAACAAGAAAGAATTGCTGTATTTCGCTTTTGTAATTCAAAAATGACTAAAAATGTATTATCAAGAAAAGTATATCAAGCTGGTGGCAACATTTTTATAGCACCTCAACTATCAGAAAACATTCTTCTGGTAGGCAGCAGGCCTGCATTAGAATTAATTGACCTTAAGAATGGAAGATTGATTCAGAGCTACATGCCAAAAATGCCGGTTGCTGGTATTCTTGATTTTGAATACTTCAATTCGAAACTGTTTAATGACAAAAAAGGTCTGTGTATCTCTCTTTTTACCCCCTTTTTAAAAGAGCCATTTAAAAACGAGGAAACCGATCTTATTTACTGCAAATCTTTGATAATAGAGGACATCATAGAACATAAAGTTCTCAAACGTGTCAGGATAACAAACGGGGAAATAGTAGCTTTCGGAGATGAAGTAAACATCGTCAGAGAAGGTCTCGATGACTCCTGGAAAGCTTTTGATAATAATCTGGATCTTGTCACACATCCTTTGATACCAATGCTTCAGAAAGTTGAAAAAGCGATAAATTCTGTGTCTTTTGTGTTTTCGGAAAAAAGGAAGACTGGTGTTTCCCTGGGAGTTGATAAAGTTACTAACGATAAAGTGCTGATATTTCTACTGGACTGGGAGAAAGAATCTGATCCTGTTCCGATATTAATAAGCGATTCCTCAGGCCGTGCCCCTGTTAAAAGCTCTGGAAAAGAGCACTTTTCTCTGTCACCATCAGGAAAGTGGCTGCATGTTTGCTTCTGCAACAAAAAATACCAATATGCAAATTACCTCTTATACCTGGATACAAATGCACTCCCCGGTAAATATCTGGTTTTCAATCTGCAATACAACAAAGAATTTGAACACACGACCTGGATTACAGAGCCAGAAGGCTTTGTAGCGTTTCATGAAGAAAGGTTTATTTTCTGGGATTTAGCAAAAATTGATTTTTCTGGATTAAAATAATCTTCATGTTTTCAGGATGAAAAAAAAGATACCGATACCGATAACGACCCCGATCTGAAGAACAAATATTAGTGCCTCAACCGGACATTACATAAATTAATCAGTTCAATCAGTCAAATCAGGTAAATCAGTGGTGTTCAAACTGGAGCCTGCAGAGGTCATAATAAAGTCCCCTGCGGTTGATAAGCTCAGTGTGGCTTCCGGATTCTGCGATCCTGCCCTCGCTTAAAAGCAGTATCCGGTCTGCATTGCGGATAGTGGACAGACGATGAGCAACCACTATCGAAGTCCTGTTCCTGACTATCCTGGAGATAGCATCCTGAATAAGCAATTCGGTCTCGGTGTCGATATTGGATGTCGCCTCATCGAGAATAAGAATAGAGGGATTGAAGTAGAGGGCACGGGTAAAGGCCAGAAGCTGCTTCTCTCCGGCTGAAAAGGTGCTCCCCCTCTCAGCTACCTGGAATTTAGGTCCGGAGGGCAGACGGGAGAGAAGACGATCAGCATGGGTCAGTTTCGAAACCTCCTCAAATCTCCACTGCTCATACTCCTTCCCCAATGTGATATTTTCCTGAACACTGCGGGAGAATAAAAAGACATCCTGCATGACTGCCGCCATGTTCGAACGGAGTTCCTCGATGGGCAGTTCATTTATATCTATTCCATCGATAAGGATTCGCCCCTTCTGCAGTGGATAAAACCGGCACAGAAGATTGATGATTGTGCTTTTCCCGGAACCGCTCTCTCCAACTATAGCCAGAGTACTTCCTGCGGGAACCGAAAATGAAACACCCTGCAGAACAGGCTCACCAGGTATATACGAAAACCAGACATCATCGAAAACTATCTCCCCTTTGAAAAGAGGAGAAGGGGATTTCATTGCCGGTGCGGGAGATCTTTCACTTCGCGATGATGTTTTAAAAACAGAGAGGATCTTTTCTCCGGATGCTGTTGCGCTCTGAAGAATATCAAACTTTTCAGCCAGTTCACCAATAGGTTCAAATACGCTTCCAATGTATGCCAGAAACATGACCAGTACACCATAGGAAACGCTGTCCTGAAGAATGAATTTCGCACCGAAAAAAATCAGACATCCAACTGCAAACCACCTGAAAAAATCGATCAGAGGCCTGAAAACTGCGTAGATCGTCAATTGTCTGCTGTATGCCCGGAAAACCTGGTCGTTTACGGAACGGAATTTCTCGAG
The DNA here is from genome assembly GCA_012523595.1 of Fibrobacter sp. Lineage (NCBI taxonomy): Bacteria > Pseudomonadati > Fibrobacterota > Fibrobacteria > Fibrobacterales > Fibrobacteraceae > Fibrobacter > Fibrobacter sp. The sequence continues at coordinate 5,944 of JAAYIG010000021.1, read as the reverse complement.
CTGCCTGATTTCTCTGACAAAAATCTTTACTATCCGCATATTGGAGATGTTTTCATTGAGAAAAGAGTTCAGATCCGCTATTCTGGTTCTTATCATACGGTAAGCTTTCCTGGCACAGGAGCGGAAGAGAAGAACCACTGCAAGAAGCGGGGGAAATGTGATACTTACAATCAATGCGAGGCGCAAATCTGTAAGATACATGACAGTGACAATACTTGCGATAATAAGGAGATCCTGCAGGAGTATGATTAGTACAGATGAGAACATCTCGTTCAGAGACTCGATATCGTTTGTAATCCTGTTAACCAGCCGTCCCACCGGATTGCCGTCGAAGAACGAGACTTCAAGGGACATCATATGACTGTAAAGATCACTCCGGAGATCCCGCATCGCCTTCTGGGAAAGTTTTACAAGGGACAGAGTCTGCAGGTACGATGAAATAAAGCGGATGAAGAACAGGAAGATGGTAAGCAGCACCAGAAGGCTTACAAGATGAAAATCGGATGAACGGAGCCGTATTATCTCTTCAGTTGTAAAATATGACGATGCATTCTGCCGCAGAAGCATCATCCCGTTTTCAAACCCAAGCAGAAAATCTTTCTTTCTGGCCGTTTCTATCCTGGCCTGCAGCGGATCTGAATTACTTAGGTGCGGTAAGCTGACAAGGATGTACTTGTCTGAGGAAATAACTCCGTTTTCTGCCAGAGTTCTTATCTGCTCCTGCGAAAAACCGGAAAGCCCGCTCTGGAAAACAAACAGGGTGTCTGTGCTGAGATACACTGAACCTTTCAGCACCTTTTTCATGGCAGGATCATCCTGCAGTTTGTTTTTGAAAAGCATGTATCCCTGCTTTACGATCGCCTTATCGACTATGATTCCTGCGATGAAAGGGACAGAGAGTGTGACGGATGTAATAACAGCCACCAGGGATGTCGCGATGAGGAGATCTCTTTTATACCTGAAGATATATTTCAACAGCAGTCCCAGAACCTCCCTGTTAAAGAGGCGGTTTCCGCTGTGCTCTTCGTCGTATATCCCTCTCACAATGATCCTTTCATCTTTTGAAGCTCATAGAGCCTGGAGTAAAATCCATCCCTCTGAAGTAATTCCTCATGAGAGCCGCTCTCTGAAATACTGCCGGAGTCAAGAACTATTATTCTGTTGCAATCCTTTACAGTAGATATCCTGTGAGCGATTATTATCGATGTGCGCCCGGAAAGGACCTTTTCCATGTTTCTTTTTATCTGCTTCTCTGTTGCAGCATCGACCGCAGACATTGCGTCATCGAACACAATTACCGGGCGCTCGGCTATAATTGCCCTGGCAATGGAGAGCCGCTGCCTCTGTCCCCCGGAGAGAGAGATTCCCCTTTCGCCAATTCTGGCTGAGTAACCGTCTGTAAAAGAGAGGATCTCGTCGTGAATAGAAGCTTTCATGGCGGATTCAAAAATCTTTTCATCGGAGACGGTACGTGCGCTTCCAAAGGCGATATTCTCCCTGACTGTGTCGGAGAAAAGAAATGGATCCTGAGGTACATATCCGATCGAAGATCTGAGAAGCGTCAGTGGAATCGTGTTAATATCGATTCCATCGATAAAAATTTTCCCTTCACCTACCGGGTAGAGGTTAAAAAGCAGGGACACAAGTGTGGTTTTCCCGCTGCCTGGTTTACCTATGATTCCCAGTGAAGAGCCGGCCGGAATTCTAAGGTTGGTTGACTTTAGAACATCAGGAGATTCCGGGTTATAACGGAATGAAAGCGACCTGAATTCAATTTCACCCCGCAGGGAGCGAAGAGGAGAGCTGTTTTGAGGTATACTGATATCCGGTTTTGAATCGAGCATCCTGAGGATTCTTTTGGCAGACGCGATGCCGCGCTGAAACATACTGAAGACCCAGCCGCTGGCGATCATAGGCCATACAAGCAGGTTTATGTAAAAGGTGAAAGAGACAAACTGTCCCACTGAGATTCTCTCCGTTATTACATCCCTGCCCCCGAAATAGTACAGAAGAGAGAGGGAAAGGGAGGCAAGGAAAGTGATTGCCGGGAACAGAAGTCCCCAGACTTTCACGAGTGAGATGTTTTTCCCGACATAGTTGTCACAGAGGTTCCGGAAAATCTTCTGTTCGTTTTTTTCCTGAACGAAGCTTTTCACTATTCTGACCCCTGAGAATGATTCCTGTGTGTGGGAGGAGATTTTATCAAAGGCCTCCTGGACCCTGGTATGACGGGTCTGGATCAGTTTGCCGCTTTTAATAAACAGAAAGATTATAAGTGGAAGCGGCAGGACTGTGATCAGGGTAAGGCGAGGGCTGATGGAGACCATGAACAGAAGTGACATGATGCTTAGAAAGACCGCATCGGCCATCCCCACAAGAGCCATTCCTGTGGCCATGCGGATGGAGTTAAGATCATTAATGAAGAGGGCCATCAGATCGCCGGTTTTGATATTGTCAAAATATGAACAGGACAGATTCTGGAGATGGCTGTACATGTCCTCTCTTATCTGCTTTTCCATAATTCTCGATGGGAATACAATAAGTAGCCTCCAGAGGAAGCGCAGAAAGACCATAAGCGCAGCGGATGCAAAGATAAGGATAGTGCCCTTATAGATTATGGAAATGGAGAAGTTACTCTTCCCCAGTTCATCGAGAATCTGCTGGATAATTCTTGGTATGATAAGTTGCAGTGAATCCACCGCTATCAGTACAAGCAGGCCTCCGGTGATGGATATCAGGTGCTTTTTCAGGTAGGAGAGGAGATATTTTACTGCTCTATGTGTAGATGCATCGCTCATTGAGGACTAAAAATACAATCAGAACTTGTTTACAAGGTTTAATGGTCAGCGGAATTCTGGCACCCAAATTGGGGTTAATTATTGATGTTATGATTTCCAAAATAAGGAAAAAAGAATCAAATCAAGACAACCCTTTAAACAAGCGAATCGAGGCCATAGGGGTAGCAGTTGATCACGGCGGTTACGCTCTCAAAGAGAGTGTAGTGGCTGCACTTTCCGGGTGGGGCTATGAGGTGGCAGATTTCGGTGCGTATGAGTTCTTGCCCGATGATGATTTTCCCGATTATGTGGTACCTCTTGCCAGGGCGGTGTCAAAAGGGGAGGTATGGAGAGGTGTGGCGATATGCGGCAGCGGGGTAGGCGCCTGTATCGCGGCAAACAAGGTGAGAGGGGCATGTGCGGGATTGATAAGCGACACCTACTCGGCACATCAGGGGGTAGAGGATGACCGCATGAATGTGATCTGCCTTGGAGCGAGGGTTCTGGGAAGGGAGCTTGTGTTGGAGATAATAGCTTCTTTTCTTGAGGCACAGTTCTGCGGTGAGGAGAGATTTCTCAGGAGAATAGAGAAAATTGAGAGGATAGAGAGGGGTTGAGTATTAATGCAGGGGCTGGGTGCGTACCCTCGTATTGTCGTATTGTTCTTCATATCGGGGTTGGTATCGGAATCGGATTCGGTATCGGTATGTTTTCTATCCGTTACCTCAGCCCTGAATCTCCAATCTTTTCATCTCCGCAACTTTTTCTCTTATTGAGAATACCTTCCCCTCAAAAAAGCCCCTCCCAATGCCACAAAAGCCGGCATGTTATTTGCATTACTATTGATAGCTGAGATGCTTTAAAATTGGCTGGCAGAATAATGTCTGCGTGTAGTTAAAAACAGTAATAAAGGAGGCTATGATGGATATTGCTGCTCAGCAGGGTTATCGGGAAGCAGGGCGGCCGGAGGTAAGCAAGACAGCCAAAGTGATAGCTGGTGGATCCATAGGAGAGGGGCTGGCCGGGGCAGCGGCCATAGTGCTATCGATCCTGGGTCTTGTGGGGGTGTATCCGGATCTGATGGCTGCGGTGGCGGCTATAGCCTTTGGAGTTGCGCTTCTTGTAGGAGGCGGTGCCATATCCAGCAGAGTAAGGACCCTGATGGAGGAATCTACCAGGAGTAACTTCGATATGGCGGAAGTAGGAGGAGGGTTGACTGCGGAGTTTCTGGCAGGGATGGCAGGGGTGGTTTTAGGTATACTGGCTCTCTTTGGTATTCTGCCTCAGCTCCTTTTAGCAATTGCGGTCATTGTCTTTGGTGGTGCACTGGTAGTGAGCAGTTCTACAACTCAGGAACTCAACTACATAGCTGCAAACCGCTATGAGAATGAGACGGCACGGATGGTGGCCAGGGAGGCTGTGGGAGCAGCAGCATCGTTGCAGCTTCTCTTTGGTATCGGCGCCATAATCATGGGAATTCTTGCCCTGGTCGATCAACCTCAGGCCATTTTTACTCTCATTGGCTTATTGACGGTAGGAACAGCAGGCCTCTTCAGCGGTACTGCAATCACCGGCAGGATGACCAGTCTTTTCCGCCGCAGATAGTGCCGAAACATTAAAGAGGTGGTTCCTGTGTAGCTTGCCTGTGAAAAACAAAGGCGGCCCAAACCGCCTCTTTTCCTTTAAGGAGCAGAGAATGTACAACTACATTATTGTCGGTGCCGGGATAGCCGCAGCACATGCTGTCAAGGGAATCAGAGAGATCGATAAGGATGGCTCGATCCTGATGATCGGAAACGAATCATACCTTCCTTACAACCGAACCTACCTTTCAAAGGATCTCTGGACCGGAAAAAAGAAACTGGAAAATATAATTGTCCATGATCAGGCTTATTATGACTCCCTTAGAGTAGAGATCAGGCTTAACACTGCTGTAACAGACCTGGACCCTGCGCAGAAGGTGATAACAACCGATGATGGTACCAGGTACTCATATAGTAAACTTCTCCTTGCTACAGGGGCTCAGCCCCGAAAGCTTAGTATCCCTGGAGCTGACCTGAAGAAGGTTTGCTATTTCCGTACTATTGATGACTACAAAACCACCCGAAGTATCCTTGGGGAAGGAAAAAGTGTGGTACTAATAGGGGGAGGGTTTATCGGCTCTGAGATCGCCGCGTCTCTTGCGCTTAACAAAGTCAAAGTGCAGATGATTTTCCCGGAGAAGAGGATCTGTAACCGTGTGATGCCTTCTGATCTGGCGGATTTTCTCACCAATATGTACTCTGAGCGGGGTATCAGGATAGACAGCGAAGATGTTCCTGTGTCTATCTCCGAAGAGGGGGAGAAAGTGCGGGTGATCACCCGTAATGGGTTGGAATTCCAGACTGATTTTGTTATCGCAGGGTTGGGAGTGAGACCGGAGACAGAGCTTGCCGCCAAAGCGGGTCTAAGAGTAAAAAACGGGATCGAGGTGAATGAGTATCTGCAGACAAGTGATGCAGATATCTTTGCTGCAGGTGACAATGCCAGTTTCCCCTACCTTGCACTTCACAAACAGATGCGGGTAGAGCATTGGGACAATGCCATTAACCAGGGATTATATGCTGGCAGAAACATGACTGGAGCAGAGAGTCCCTACTCTCATCTGCCCTTTTTCTTTTCCGATCTCTTTGAGTTTGGTTATGAGGCTGTAGGAGATCTGAATTCAGAATTGGAGGTAAAAGCTGACTGGAAAAAGCCCTTTGAAAAAGGGGTTCTGTACTATCTTGAGCAGCACATGGTAAGAGGGATAATGCTCTGCAATATCTGGGGAAAAGTTCCTGATGCCCGGCGATTAATAAAGGAAGGAACTGAGGCCCCGGGAAAAGAGCGGATTCTCTTTGATTAGTTGGTATCAATCATTGTTTTCTATCGATACCGATACCGATGCCGATTCCGATCGTGCATGCTATATATAACAGTGATATCAGGTAAATCGTGGTCAGGAATCAGTTAAATCAGTGGTCAGGTATCAGTTAAATCAGTGGTTTTAAATCAGTGGTCACTTATCCATGGATTGGTGTGCTATGCAAGTTCCATTAGAGATCACATTCAGAGATGTAGAGAAGACCGATGAAATGGAGGAATTGATCAGAAAGAAAGCGGCAAAGCTTGACAGAATCTGCGAT
>JAAYIG010000020.1 GCA_012523595.1 Fibrobacter sp. | reverse complement strand
TACAGAATTTAACAATTAAATAAAAATGGCTGGTTTATGCCTGTTTGCGTAGTGGGAAATTGTTAGAAAAAGAGGGAAATACAAGGTAAACGGGAAGGGGAGACTTTACAAATAAAAAAGCCGGATTTCTCCGGCTGTTGTGTTATTTCTTCATTGAAGGATGATCCATGTGGTATGGTTTATCTGTTTTCCATACACATTTTGGTTTTGCCTCTGGTGGAAGCATTAAAATAAATTCTTTTTCATTTCTGCCAGTGTGGTAACCGTAAACCCATTCTATAGGTGCAACAATCTTAAATACTGCCGGTTTCCCAGGGAGCTGGTTTAGTTATTTTGTATACTCTTCATACGCTTTTTTTAAAATAGCTAAAACACCATCCCAGCCCACTAAATCAGCTAAAGATTCGTTTACATCTCCGCAGATTCCGTCATTGTATCCGCAATCTGAAAAATTAATTGTGTCATTTTCAGTGCAGCAGCATTGAAAATTGTATTCTTTGCCTTCAACAATTGCTATTGCATTGAAAAAACCATCATGTAATCCGTACTCACCAATACCATCATCGGTGAATTTAATTATAACTTTTGATAAGTCCATTCCCAACTCCTTCCCTTAAAATGCCCCTCCACTGGAGGGGCTTGTTTAATTAGACCAAGGATAACAGTTAATCTTGATTGTTATCAAACCACTCTTTACACAGCTTTTCTGCTGTGTTTTCTAAAATCTCGATTATTTCATTGTCATAGTCAGTGAATTCAAGCAGCTCTTCTGACTCATCATCGTCACAACCATATTGGCCGGCCGTTGACATCTCAGATGAGCTGTATGCACGTAAATTATCAGATCTTTCTAATGATTGAAAAACTATGTAAAACTTCTTTGATTCACCGGTTTTTAACGTTACTTCGATACTAAAATCGACTTGATAGCCTTCTACGCACTTACCGGTCGGATAATTGCATCCCTGGCCGTATTTCGATACTATCTTTGCTTCATCTTCGAATGCTCTTTCAGATAAAATCTGAAAAGAATTCCCAGCTTTTGTCGTAATCGTTTTTGTTGCTGCTGACATATTTGCCTCCTCGTTAGTGTGTTGCAGGGTTGCCCCTGCGGTTAGTCCTCTGTTCTGAAGGTATTTGTCAATCTTGATCATAATTGTTCCTTCCACATTAAACAGGTGGAGTGCAACCCACATCAACCAGAAGCAGATTGATTTCCCGGTTCAAGTCTCTGGCTGTGAAGGTGATCCCCGGACCCTCCTCTGATAGCTTCCGGGCAAGTGTTTCAATGTCGATTTCCGTTTCGGGCTCACTATACTCCGGTTCCGGTTCTGATTGCTTCTGAATCATAGAATTAATAACGTTTTCTTGGGCTTCAGCCAAAACTGTTAACTGCTTGATCTCAAGTCTCAGATCGTCAATTTTATTCTGAAGAGTTATATTCTGAACGTTTAACGCGTTCGCTCTTGACATCCAGAATTCGATTGAATTTAATTTACCTTCCATAAATCATCATCTCCTGGTTAATGTAATTCTCTTAGTTTTGCTCTGGAAAATACCCCGAAATTCTTTACGTCGTAAATAAACCCTGTTTCTGATTCCCGCCCCTCAACAATTACCCCGAAGATCTTAATAGAGTTCATAAGCCTGTAAAACGAAGCTCTTGAAATGTTCAGGGCTTTTTCAATTTCTGATCTGGTAAGACTTTCACCAACAGCGAAAAGGGCAAGGAATTTCAGCAAATTATTAATATCAATGTGTTTCAAATTTCCCCCGCAAGGTTTATAAGCCGGGACACCACCCGGCACAATGGATTACAGGACTATTAAGCTTCCGCGCCGGTCTGCTGTTCAACCCCACAACAGATCATCGAGAGCAGGCTTCATACTCCCATTCCATAAGCTGTGTAAAGCCTCCAGGTATCTTTCCCGCATATCCGGAGTAGCGTTTATTCCAGCCAGAGCCAACAGGCTTAAAATCTGATAGCAATTCCTCAAGGTGTCAAGTGTGGCTTTATTGGGGATGTATGGAGCAAGCCACTCTTCAGGATGTCCGGTCAAGTTCTCATCAGATAAAAGCAGGGTTTCGGCCTTTTCCAGTGCATCTATGAATGAATGAACCCCAAAGAAGAATTCTTGCCCTTTAACCCTGTCAAGCTTTTCGGGATCTGTAAATTCGAGTGTCCCCATTATGATTTTGCTATGCTCAGGCACATAGAGTAAGCAAAAATCCGGTTTTTCCTGTCCGTCAAAAGCTTCGCAATACGGGATTACAATGTTTTTATCTGGCATATCGGCCCGGAAGTCTTCATGCCAGTGATTAGCTTCACCGGATTCATGCTTTGCGGGTTCGGCTTTACCGGCCTCTACAAGTTCAAGCCGCTTTTCGTGCATTTGCCTCTGGAGTTCATAAACCGCGGTTTCGACAAAGGAGCGGGCAGGGGAAGAGATAGAATTGCGTACCATGTGGTACCTCCGTTAGGTTTAGGTAATAAAAAAAGCCAGTCTACCTACGCCCTAACGGTGCGCCCGGTCCTCACGGATACCGGAGACTGGCCTTGTGATTTCCGAAAATAAAAAATCCGGATCACGGACCGGGGATAATGCCGCGTTAGGTTTAGGTATTTTCAGTATACAACAATTCAGAGTGCGATGTCAATAAAAAAATTAATTGTGCATCAGGAAAGGAGTATGCTATACTTATGGTAATAATAGAAAGGGGATCTTTCCAATTTTTAAATCGTGAATAGTATTCATGCTTTGGAATAAGGAATTCACTCCCGGCTGAATTGGTTATTCTGAATATTCCAGTTTCACTGTCTTTTAGCTTTTGATCTAACTCCGCTGGTGTGCAGGGTCCGAAACAGAACACCCGCCCGCCAATGTATTCCGCTGTTAAGACTTCATTTTCATTGAACTTCTGAGAGTATCCAATGTTTTCAATACATTTACATTTAAAATCCATATAGAATCCTTTCGGATAAATGAATGTGAAATGGTAAAGGATACTTTACCACCTTAGAATTGATGCCCTGCATGCAGGCTATGCTTAATAAGATACGGGTTCAAAGTGCTCTTGTAAAGAAGATGTACGGTTTTAGTTTTCTTGGTGCTTATCTTAAAAAAAATACCGGAACTTACTCCCTGAACTCCACTTTACTCCACCTTACTCCACCATGTTTTTTAGTTACTCCACTGGACAAATAATATTATAACTACATTAATTATAGGTATTTATATCTTCTTTAATCTCTAAAGTGGAGTAATGTGGAGTAACTACCAGTAAAATCCTATAGAAGGGCTTCTATAGGGAAAATGGGGGAAATTACTCCCTTACTCCACTTTACTCCACTTGACCGGGGTTTTCAGGCTGGTAAAAAGGAAACTATTTCTTTAAAGGTTTGTGGTCCGGAGATAGCGGGTAAGTAATCATTGGGATGCCTGCCGGTTTTTTAATGTAATTGTGTATCCCGTTTTATTCGGCAACTGGTCCGATAATCACCAGGGAAACTGCCGGTTAAATTTCTGCATGGGTGCAGAATCTTACCGGGATCACCTGCCGGATAGTTTCAATGGGTGCCGGTTAAAACAGATTATGCAATGCAATTGCCTGGAGTGTGTACAATCATCAATACTGGTTCTGGTCAATGAATCTTGTAAACTACCCTGGATTGCCTCTGCTTCGATTGTGGAAAACCTTAATTTGGGTGTGCATGTGAAGCGGCTTTCACCGCTTCCGCGAAAAGCAGTTATCAGGCTTCAATTTTTGTGAAGTATTCTGAAGGGCATACAAATGGTTTTTCTTCTCCTGCATCGTTCGGGATTGTATAAACCGAATACCATTTTATTTCTCCATTCTTATTCCATTCGTCTGATTGTTTTGTAATACGAATAAAAGGAGATAAATATCCCGTTCCGGAAAATTTACCGGAACGGGGCACACCGGGAGAAACAGCGGCAAGCTGGTCACGGACACGGCCTTTTTCCTCCTGTTGTGCTAAATTTGGCACAACTGCTTTTCCGGCTTTGATAAATTAAACCAACACAGAAACCATCTGTCCATTTGTAACATTTGACAAAAGCACCTTTTTTAAAGGGCATACACTCTCCTCTTTTGAATTTTTTAAATAAATCTTCCGGAAGGTACCCTTATAATAAAAGGCAAAAAAGCAATTTTGGCAACAAGATGTATATATTTCGTTAAGCCCTGACTGCCTCCTTCAGTTCATCGGAGCCTTTCTGGTTGACGGTCCTTAGATACGTATATGTCATCTTGGAAACTCCGGCTTCTGCGGCGAGCTGGTCACGGACTGGCGGTTGTTTGATAGGGTCTGCTAAATTTGGCATACCCTTAGAGCTGCCACCTTTCTTTCCACCTTCTATCATCCTCTCCTTTGCCTGCTTCTCCAGTATCGGCCTCTTAGCCTCAAGCAGTGCCACCTTGTCCAGTTCGTGCAGGTTGCGGCGGGAAAGCTGATGTATTGTGCATACACGATGTACATGAAAAGCGTTACAATAGAACACAATTGGTATTGATTTTGTTGTAATGTATATTAATTTTAAGTACTGTTCCTTCAGAGACTGTATTATACGCCTGTTTGCATGTTCAGAAACCAGGCTTTTGTAGTTTTCACTTTTTTGCTTAACTTTCTTAATTAAAAGCCGTAATATTAATAGATGAATTGATAATTGGGTGCCGGGAGGGAATATGGGAAAAAGTAAGGTTTCTATGTTGGTTAATATCGATATTTGTATTGAAAAGGACGAAATTGGTTACCATGCGTTTTGCCCCTCTTTAAAGGGAGTTCATACCCATGGTGATACTGAAAAAGAAGCATTAAAAAATGCGAAAACAGCAAGTACTGCATATATAATTTCTCTTTTAAAACATCATGAACCTATACCGTGTTGCCAAATCATAAGAGAAGAGAGTGAAGAAATCTGTTCAAAGGGTAGATTGTTTAAGAAACAAACAATAGAAATTCCAGAATTGGTATGAAAAAATGAGCTTTCCGGAACACGTTTGGAAACAGATAAAAAATAAAACGTGTGATGAAATTATTTCTGCCCTCGAAAAAGACGGATGGAAACAAGATGTTACTATTGGACCAGAAAGAATTTATCGAAAAGGAAAAAGCAGAGTTTCAATCCATTATCATCCTAAAATGACATACGGCCCCGGTTTGCTAAAAGCACTGTTAAAAGATATCGGCTGGACCGAAAAAGAAATGAGAAAGTTAAAATTCATTAAGTGATTTAACCGTTTTATTTACCTTGCGTTTCTTACCCACTAATTTTCCACCCTGATAACTGCCTCAGAAAATGTCGAAATACCAGCCGAAACAGTTACTGACCTGGTCACAAAATCACCTAAATAACTACTCTGGCAATAATTCACAGCATACCTCCATTTAAAGCTTAATCTCTTTCTTTAATTTCTTCAAGGCATCCTCTTTGATTCGTTGAATTCTCTGAGGAGTAACGTTCATTTTCTCTGAAATCTCTGTCAATGAGAAGCCGCCCCAGAAATACAAACAGATTATTGCTTTCTCGTTCGGCTTCAGTTTGTTTATTGCCTCTGAAACTGATTCTTTAAGTCGCGGGCTCTCTTCCGGGTAAGCAATAGTGTTTATCATTGCACCATCTTCACCGGCCGGACTGTCGAGTGAGACCGGTTCTATTTCCTCCAGGGCATTCATTACCTCACCGTCTGATATGCCGGTATGCTCTGTAATCTCCTCCTGGGTAGGGGATCTCTGAAACCGCTGTTCAAGGATCCGAATTGCTTCAACTACAACCTTTCGTTTTCCCCGGTCTGCCTCTGGGATCTTAAAAAACCGCTGTCGCTGAAATTCCCGGAGAGCAAATCCTGTGATATATTCCTTGAGAAACGGGGTAAGCATACCTTTGTTTTCATCGTACTTGGATATCCCAAAAAACAGCCCGATCCTGCCGGCGCACTGCACATCTTCCGGAATAACCGGCCCGAATTGCTTTCTGAGGAAATAGTTCACCAATGGCAGGTTTTTTATATAGTTACTTTCCAGAATATTACTCTGCATCGGTTTCACATCCTTCTTGAAGTAAACCGCACATCTCTTGCCCTGGCCTCAGATCCATAACGCAAAAATAAGCGGTCAAGTCTTTGCCTGAATCCTTCCGGTTCCTGTATACTGCCGGTGAGAATGTTTGCGAGTCTGTCCGGGCTTATCTGCAAATTCTGGAAACGTCCCCCGGAGTTCTGCCGAAGTGCTGAAGCTTATCTGTGAAGTTCTTAAGATTGTTCATAGTTCCCCCGCAAAAAGGAAAAGCGCACCCCTGAGAGTGCGCTTAATTTGATTAACCTGCTGTTGCGCCATCGTTGTAAATAATGCCTCTGAAGTCTTCAAAGACATAGCCCCAATCAGAGTATATTTCAAAGGTGATACCCTGCGCCGCTCCGATTCTGGAAGGTTCCTGCCTGACTACGGGTTCCCTTGATCCAGACAGATAGCAGATTGTCAAAGAAGGAAGCATGTTCTTAT
>JAAYIG010000019.1 GCA_012523595.1 Fibrobacter sp. | reverse complement strand
CCCTTCTGCCAGGGATAATTGTCTGAACCGGGTTCGTAAAACTTTGGATTACTCCGCCAGTATTCCATCTTCAGCGCAGGGCTGATCTTAAGCCCTCCCTTTTCTATGTCATACATGGTGATCCAATTCAATCTTATGCTGTCTCCCTGTATAGTTGGTAAATCAAGGGAATTGGCAGAGTTCTTATAGGTATAAACAAATCTGTTAATCCCCCATCCCAGGCTGAAGTTGCTCCGGAGAGGAAAACCGCTCTTTCCAGCATCAATAAACCCTCCCAGTAACGGAAAGGCCCCGGAAAAAAACCTGTCTTGATAGTTCTCAGGATCCTGGCTTTGCAGAGAATCAATGTAACCCTTTGCTCCGGCAAAAAAACCAATCCCTATCAGTTCATGAAACCTGCTCCCCAGATGTATGCTCACTTCATCGGAACCAAGTACCAAACGTCTATCGGGTATTCCTGTTGGTGCTTGCTTCCCAACAAACATGTCCGCTTTTATTCCTGCCTGAAAAATTCCATTGGAAGTTCCGCCTGCCAGTCCAAGTCCAAAGCGGGCCAGAGGTATCCTGGTATCTATTACACTGTCCTTAATTGCTATTTCAGGTCTGTAGAAGAAATCGAAAACAATAGTTCCGGGATTGGAAAGTCTTATATGAGGAGCAACAAAGTTTCGGGCAATGTTGTTGATATCAAAAACTTTATTACTGACACGATAAAAATACATCGACAGGTCCGCATTCACCATTGTACTCTCAGATTCAAGCCATCCCAGAGGTGACCCTGCATGTTCTGCGGCATTATATTTCGACTCAGTTGAAAATTGCAAGGTATATGGATTTTCTGCTTGAACGCTTAAGGATAGCACCGCGATAATAAGTAGAACTCTCATCAGAATCTCCTTTTCAGGAATAAGCTCCCGGGTTGGTTCAGAATAATTTATTAAAATAACTCACGCAAATATACTGAAGTACAATTAACCCTCAACTGATTGTCAATTATGAAAAAGCCGGACCCAGCCCCAGAGCAAAAAGAAAGCAGCCATAGATGGAGTGTTCGATGACTGTAAGCAGAAAAGAGTCTGTCTCCTGGTAGGTTTTTGAGAAGAAATAACCCCCTGCCAGGGTTAGTGCCACTGCTACAAGGTTGAGGTAGATGATGTGCACGAAAGAGAATACTACCGTCGATGCAAATAGCAGTAAACCTTTGCCGGGGAAAAGTTTCCTGTAACGGTGAAAAAAAAAGACCCTGTAAAGAATCTCCTGTGGGATAACAGAAAGCAGGATATAAATAACCGATCCACCTGTCCAGAATAATGGGTCTTTACCTGGAACCGTAAAAAGGTCATCAGGAACAAGAATCATTCCAAGGAGAAGGAGCGCTGGTACAGAAAGTAAAAAACGCTTCAATACCCAAAGTATCTGTCCTTTTTTGATTTTGGTCCTTAAGAGTGTTTTGATGCTGAACTCCGGTTCACTTGCTAGAAATACTACTGAAGTTGCACAAAGAATTATAAGAATCGCGATTCTGTTAAGGGTTATAAACCTGAGGAAAATTGCGGAAGGGATTACTATATAGACCACGATGAACTCTATGGCGAGCAGAAGTTTTTGCATCAAGAGAGCCTCCTGAATCACCCAAAGGGGATGATTAATACCCGGAGAGCATTTTATCAGTATAGGAATGAGTATTAATTTCTAAATAACATTTTTCGATCCCGATTCCGATACCGACCCCGATGAGGAGAACACTAACCCGCTGTCATTCCCCCGTCAACCGGAATGCTTGCTCCTGTTACAAACGATGCCTTGTCGGAGCAAAGCCACATTGCGGCCTCTGCAAT
>JAAYIG010000018.1 GCA_012523595.1 Fibrobacter sp. | reverse complement strand
GGTCTGGTAATTGCATTTCATTTCCTTCCAAGAACCTGAATTCTGCGATTTCTGCGGGTAACGGGTTAATTACAGCTTTTCCGCTTCATCATTTTTCCCAGGATGGTTTTCATTATGAGGGGACTCGGTCGCATCCTTATTATCGAGAGGCCTGATGGTTCAGGGGAGGCTTCATCCTCAAGGCTTCAGGGGCTTTCTGTTCCTGTTGAATTGAAGCGTATCAGCATTGGTACAGAGGAGGTGGTGCTGAGGGAGTTCAGGCCTGGGATGGTGTTGTACATAGTGGACAGAGTGGATGACGTGTTGATGGAATCTGTCGCTGTTGTGCGTCACTGGTCATCGCGGGTGCTGATACTTCTGCGGGCATCAGATATGGTGGGGAGGGGAGATTTTCCGGAGGTTGACAGAGTTTTAAGTGGAGAGGAACTGGGGAGGATTGATAGTATCGTAATGGGGATTATCCGCAGGGATATTGCAGGTGGAGAGGATGGGGATCAATTTACTTACGAGAGGAGGTGCCGTGAACTGGTAGAGAACGCAAACAGTATCATTCTTCTGTGGAACAGGGAAGGGAAGGTTACATTTGCAAACAGGTTCGCTCTTGATTTTTTCGGTTACACTGAGGAGGAGGTGATTGGGAAGGGAATTTCGATTTTTTTTGAGTTCAGGCCCGATCTGGAGAAAGACATAGGACTGTTGATACAGAGCATTGTAAGTGATCCTGACAGTTATGTGAATATGGAGCATGAGAATGTGAAGAGCAACGGGGAGAAGGTTTGGATCGCCTATACCAATCGTCCTTTGTTTGATGAGCGTGGAAATCTTGTGGAGATATTATCGATTGGTAATGATATCACTCCAATAAAGGTTGTAACCTGGGAGCTTCAGTACCGGGTCGATCTTGAGAAGCTCATTAACACTCTGGCTACAAATCTGATCAATACCAGGATTGAACGGATAAGTATGGTGATCAACAACTCCCTTAGACTTCTGGTGAAATTCCTGGAAATGGACAGGGGGTATATCTGTCTTTCTGCCGGTAATGGGGTGTATGAGTGCAGGTATGAGTGGAGAAAGAAAGGGCTTGCTCAGAATCGGCTGGATTACAATTACAGGCTGCGTCCTGGGAGCGGGGACAGGTTTGGTATAGTGTATGTAAAGTCGCTGGATGCAGCATCCCAGGAGGAGAGGGCTCTGTTGTCAAAGCAGGGTATAAAATCTCTGGTTAAGGTTCCTCTTGTGTATGAGGCAAAGGTTTTGGGGTATCTGATTTTCGAGTCGTTCACAAAAAACTGGGAGTTATCTGAGGTAGTAAAGAAAGTACTGAGGCTTTCCGCGGCGATGTTTGTAAACGCGCTCGAGCGTAAAAAGATGGTTGAGGCACTTGTGTCGGAGAAGGAGCTGACTCAGAAGTATCTTGATATATCGAGACTGAATGAAAGCAGGCTGAGACTTATTGTGCTTAATTCGCCTGATCAGATTTTCCAGCAGGATCTTGATTTCCGGTATACCTGGATACCGCGCAAGGCGATTCCATCATTGAAGTCTGACATTCTGGGCAGAACAGATTCCGAGATTTTCAGTAGTGAAGATGCTGAGGTGTTGAGCAAATTGAAGGGGGAGGTGATAAGGAGCGGCAGGGGCAGGCGTCAGGAGATCGGTTTGCATGTGGATGGGGATTTGAGGTATTTCGACGCGGTTTTTGAGCCATGGAGGGATTCCAGGAGGAGTGTAGTTGGCATTCTGGGTTACATGAGGGATATTACCGAGCGTAAACTTATGGAGCAGAAGCTTGAGCGGGAGACGGAACGGGCGGAGCTGAGGGCAAGTGAAAGTGAGGAGAGCAGAAATATTCTCAATGCTCTTATGGAATATATCCCGGAGGGGATTATTATCGCTGATGCTCCGGAATTGAATGTCAGGATAATGAGCAAGGAAGCGGTGGAGATGCTGGGTGTACCGGTTAATGAGGTGATGGGGATAGTGCGGAGCAGGGGGCCGGCTTTGTGGGGATTTCTTAAAATGGACGGGACGTTTCCGAGGAATGGAGAGTTTCCCCTTCACAGGGCGGTTTTAAGCGGAGAGGTGATCAATGATGAGGAGTGGATAATCCGCAGGCGTGACAGTGGTGAGATGGTGGTGTCTGTCAATGCCGGTCCTATTCTCGATCACAATAAAAGGATTGCGGGCGGTGTTGTTTCTTTCAGTGATATTTCTGCGCGGAAGAGGGCTGAGCAGGAGATACGTATCCGTACGGAGGAGCTGGCAGCCGCCAATGCCCGTCTCGAGGAACTTGACAGATTAAAGAGTGAGTTTGTTTCAATGGCATCTCATGAGTTAAGAACTCCTCTTACAGGAATAATTGGTCTTACTCAGACTCTTCTTTCAAAGGACATAGAGCTGACCAATGATGAGCGTGAAAGGTTTTTAAGTATAATCGAATCGGAAGGGAAGCGTCTTGGAACTCTTCTGAGTGACCTGCTTGACTTGACAAAGATAGAAACCGGAGTCTCTGAAATTCATCCGGTGAATATTGATATTGCCGATCTGATCAGGGAGACTGTGGGAATTATTCCTGTACCGGAAGATGTGAAACTCCGTGTAGAGGTGCCTCAGGATCGACCGTTTTGCGGGAGAGCGGATCATGACAGGATAAAGCAGGTATTGATGAACCTGGTTGACAACGCGATCCGTTATGCCAGTCCGGGAGAGGTAACCGTAGCAATTCATCAGGTTGATCATAAGCTTCAGATCGATGTAAGTGATACAGGAGCGGGTCTCAGTCCTG
>JAAYIG010000017.1 GCA_012523595.1 Fibrobacter sp. | reverse complement strand
AGCGAGCAGAAATCTGTACTCAAAACAGTACAGAAAATAGCTGAAAACAGCGAAAATCCTCCCGAAATCCACAGATAGCCTTATATTCTTGTATACAGTTTCAGCAGAAAAAACAGAGTAACTGAAAAAAGAAAGCGAAGAAACAGATGAACAGGTTACAGCTTCAGTTTACCCTCCTTTTAATAACTCTTTACAGCTTTATCTTTTCCGCAGACGCTCCTGACGGCTTTGCTTCAGTTAGCGGCAAGGGCCTCTCCACAACCACAGGCGGTGAGGGCGGAGAGACTGTAATAGTAAATACATTGGCCGACCTTCAGAAATACGCCTCGTCATCGGAACCTTACATAATTCTGGTGCAGGGCACTATTGCCGCGGTTCCCAAGGGAACAAATGTCAATGTCAAATCAAACAAGACAATTGTCGGGCTGGGAAACGATGCGACACTGTACCAGGGAGAGCTTCATCTTGTAAATGTGAGCAATGTAATAATCCGCAACCTGATTATCAGGGATTCATACGTCGAGGGTAATTATGATTGTAAAGATACCGACTGGGATGGCATTCAAATTGACGAAAGTCATCATATCTGGATCGACCACTGCCTCCTCACCCATAACTGTGACGGCCTCATAGATCTTCGAAAAGCCTGTGATTATGTAACAGTCTCCTGGGTTCATTTCAGTAATCATAACAAGTGTTTCGGGGTTGGATGGACAGATGAAACGGATTTCCGCACAACGATTCATCACTGCTGGTTCGACAGCACAAATCAGCGTAATCCCAGCTTTGATATGGGAATCGGACATCTGTACAATAATTATGTGAGAAAAGTATCCAGTTACGGAAATTACGCGCGTGGTGAGGCGCGGGTGGTGATTGAAAACAGTGTATTTGAGGATTCAAAGAATCCGGTGCAGGCTGATGCAACCGCAAAGCTGTTTATTTCCGGATTGCAGTTCTCCAGATGCACCGGGACACAGACCGGAAATGTCAGCACACCGCCATTTAACCCGAAAGATTACTACGACTATACACTTGATAAGACATCGGATGTGAAAAACCTGGTCATTTCCGGTGCAGGACCACAGGAATGGATCGGAAAACAGTATTTGCCTGTTAATAATCGAAAAATCCCGGCAAATCCATTCCTGAACGCAGTCTCGGCCTCTGTTTCTGAAAATAGGGTGATATCGATCAAGGCAGATATAACAGGCAGGCACAGGTTTAATATTTATTCCCCAAATGGTAAAATTTTAAAAGCCTTTGAAGGAACAAATCCGTCAGTTTACACCTGCAGAGTTCCTTCCGGAGGCATGTATCTGATATCGTTTCAGGGGGAAAAACACAGTCACTGCAAGATGGTTTTTGCTCCCTGAACGGCAGTAAACTTATTGGAGAGGGATATGAACAGAATTACACTCAGTCTTCTGTCAGGTTTGCTCCTCATTAGTCTCACGGTTAAACTGTATTCCCAGATCACCTATGATATGACCGTGGCCAAAGACGGGTCAGGAGATTACACAACTGTCCAGGCAGCTTTCAACGCAGTGCCAAAGAACAGTTCCCAAAGGACTGTCATCTACATAAAAAACGGCACTTATAAGGAAAAACTCGTGCTTGAATCAGACCGTAAAAATGTAACCATTATCGGCCAGAGCCGGGACAATGTGAAATTAACGTATGATGATTATTCAGGGAAAGTCGTAAATGGAGAAACCCTTGGGACAAGCACATCCCGGAGTACCTATATAAAAGCAGAAGGATTCTGTGCACTTAACATTACTTTTGAAAACTCCTCCGGACCTGTGGGTCAGGCGTTGGCAATCTATATAGGAGGAGACAAGGCGGTATTTTACAACTGCAGGTTTCTGGGACGACAGGACACCTGGTATGCCGGCAACTCACGTCAGTTTGTGAGAAAATGCTATATCGAAGGAACAACCGATTTCATGTTCGGCCCATCGACGACATGGTTTGACAGTTGTGAAATTTATTCCTACGGCGGAACAGCTATCACGGCAGCATCCACAGAGCAGCACATAACCTACGGTTATGTATTCCGGTACTGCAACATAAGCGGAGCATCCGGGGTATCAACCACTCTTGGAAGACCCTGGAGACCTTACGCCGCTGTAGCGTTTCTTAACTGTTCGATGACCTCCTGTATCAAGGCCGCAGGATGGAATAACTGGGGAAAGACAGAGAATGAATCCACAGCCAGGTATTCTGAATACAAAAACACTGGTGCCGGCGCGAATACATCGGGAAGAGTCAAATGGGCAAGACAGCTTACAGATGCGGAAGCTGCCAATTACACCATCTCGAATGTCCTGAAAACGACCTACGCGAATCCTCCTGTAGTTGACAACTAGGATCCTCTGGCGACTCTCAATCTTTACCTGTCCGGTTCAACTGTCAAGTACAGCTTTACTGCTTCTGTCGCTGAGGGACAGGGCACTGTCACACCATCGAGCGGAAGCTACGAGAAGGATCAGAGTGTGACCGTTACCGCAACTCCTGCTCAGGGCTGGCTTTTTGATCACTGGGGCGGCGATCTTTCCGGAAACACCAACCCCGCAACTGTCAAAATGACCTCAATTAAAATTGTTACAGCCTATTTTGTTAAGGATACAAGAACTTACTACTCTATCACCAGTCAGGCATTACCGGGCGGAACCATAACCCAAACACCAGAGGGAAGCTCTCTTCCTGAGGGTACCCTTGTAACTCTTACCGCAATTCCCAACAATGGATGGAAATTCAGCGGATGGTCTGGGGACTATACAGGTACAGATGCCGCTTATGTTATTTCTTCTCTTAACAAAAACAATTCTGTTACAGCTTCTTTTTTGCCTCTGGATAAATTTGTCTACCAGGCCGAAGATGGAATATTGAATGAAGCAATACTTGAGACCAAAAATGCCGGATTTACAGGCAGTGCTTATGTGAACTATAATGCGGCAGCAGGCGCTTTCCTGGAGATACCGGTTTTTACAGATGCGGCAGGAACAAGGAATGTTATTATCAATTACGCCAACGGATCCGGTTCATCTAGGTCATTATCCATATCTGTAAATGGCGTATCACAGATCGCGTCGTTGCAATTTGAGGCAACAACCAACTGGGAAACATGGGTTCAAAAGACAGTTTCTCTTCAATTACCGCAGGGGGCCAGCACTGTCAGGCTGTCAACTAGCAATGACCAGGATGGTCCCAATGTTGACAAAATTACACTTGACCAGGGCACATCTGTTTCCGGACCTCTCCCCAAAGACCTCAATCCTGTTATCCGTTACTATTCATCACAAAAAACTCTTTCTATACATGTAAATTCATCAAGTGAACTTAATGTAAGCATCTTTACTCTCAGTGGTAAAAAAATGCTTTCCCGTGCATTCAACAAAGCATCAGGATCCCAAAATATCAAACTGCCGTTATCCGGTCTGAGGAATGGGATGTACCTGATAAGGTTGGAGTACAGCGGGAGAATGGAGACGGGGGTTGTGAGTTTTATGTGACGAGAGTACGAGGGTACGACAGGACGACTGCACGGCAACATGGCAACACTACAACACGACAGCACTACAGCACGACGATACGACGATACGAGAGTACGAGCAGGTAAGGACTTATACCAAACTGGATAATGATTGCGAACATATAAATGCTATGCTTATAAACATGATCCGAAATATTGACCAATGGACTATTCCTAAAAAACAGTGACTTATGGAGATACTGTCACCTTTCGACATCCTATCGTACCCTCGTACTGTCGTATTGTCGTACCCTCATTCTTAGATAATATCAGCAACATCCAGACGATGATCGACCGTTCTTGCTGCATCCGCATTCCGGCTCACCGCCAGTTATAATAGCATTAATAAACGCCTGAGCACAACCAACACCCGATTTTACAGAAATTGCATTGAATGCGCAATTAGTGCTGCATGCGCCGCATTCTATGCATCGATCACGGTTGATTATTTCCACTTTGTGATTCTGTATGTGCAGAACCCCTCGCGGACAAACATCTGTACATAGTGCACATCCGGTACACTTTTCACGATTCAATTTAAGAGAGACCACATTTTTCAGATAATTCAAACGACACCCCATTTCTGCAATTTGAAGATAATAAGAAGGATCGATGATATAATACACATCGATATGTACACTGGTACAGAAAACTTCATTTCACGCTTGACACCGGAAATATTGGTAAATGGTGTAGATCCAGTGAAATTCAGAGCAATGAAAGAAATCAGTGTAATATTAAAAAGTATTGAAGCTGATGCCAAAAATGGATTTCCATAGTAGATTTTATCATAAAATAAAAGCGATGGAATAATTACAATTATTCCCAGAATCATACCTTTTAAAGCGAAACTTCTGAATGGAATAAATGGAAGTAATACAGGAAAAAGAACACTTCCGGTAATTACCGAAATTAACCCGGAAATTATTAACGGCCACGAATTAACAAATGCAGGTTTAATGAGTATCCCTGAAGACTCAATACCCATAAACACCATTAATCCCAGAATCAGCCAGACATATTTTCTGAGAGCTGCAAAAAATTCTATCGGTGTCAGTATCATTCGGTCTCTAAGCGGGAATTTTATAGTTCTCATATCGGCAGTAGCCTCTTTACCTGCTTCCAGATAAGCCGGAATATCATTTGCAAGAATG
The DNA here is from genome assembly GCA_012523595.1 of Fibrobacter sp. Taxonomy (NCBI): domain Bacteria; kingdom Pseudomonadati; phylum Fibrobacterota; class Fibrobacteria; order Fibrobacterales; family Fibrobacteraceae; genus Fibrobacter; species Fibrobacter sp. Next base: position 7,868 of record JAAYIG010000017.1, on the reverse strand, counting down.
GGCCCATAAGAAATGCTGAATCCTGTAGCTTTGGTTACCTTATGAGCTGAGACACCAGGCGCTCCCAGTTGTGGAAGAATAAGGCTTCTATGTTTAACAATGGTATCGAGTTTGGTACAGTTAATTCTGTTTATAAGCTCTGAAGTTCCAAAAGTCCCCTTTCCGGCAGCACACCATACATTTATACCTTTTGTATCGATAACCAGCACCCAGGCACTGCTTTTTTCCATTGCTTTACGGAGGTGATCGCAGGCCAACCGGTAATTTGCTGTAACCAGTACCGGTGATGATTCACCAGGATTACCGATAGAATATAGCCCTGGTTCAACTGCATAATTCATCCTGAATTTATCACTTATCCTGCATTTAATGTGTCCCCATTTATCAACAGGTGGAATAGCGGGAATCAGCATCTTTTTGCCTGATCCTGAACTGCATCCGCATGATTTTGTTTCTGGTTTGTTGCAATCTAAAGATGTCAATTGATACCTCTTTTTTTCTGTTGACGTTTCTTTTCTACCCTATTCTTACAAATCGTTTCAGGACTTTGTCTGAGAATCTTCATGAGATTCTTTGAATCCTGTCTGATCCTGGGATCTGTGGATAAGGACCCAGTTATCCATTCCAACACACTTTGAACATTTTTATTCCTTTTTGTTGGTTCAGATAACTTATAATAGATCCACTTTTCCTCTTTTCTGCTCTCTACAAGTCCGGCATTTTTAAGTACTGCCATATGTTTAGAGACAGTCGAAGGGGCAAGATCCAATAATTCTATGATTCGGCATACACACAGTTCCTGCTTGCAGAGCGCAAGAAGTGTACGTACACGATTACTGTCCGATAATGCTTTTGCGATACTTATTATTTCATCCATTGAGCCATTTTTATCCAGTTTATAACATTTCTATATTTCGCCACATATCGAAATATACTAAAAGGAAATAAAAATCCAATATTCGAGTATGGCAGAAGTATCTGGCAAAGTATACATTTCGGATTATGACTGCAACTCTAATACAAGTGTAAACCCTATTACCTGGAAAACAATTTTTTTACCTTGTTCTTCAAATACACCAGCGTCCATCTCTCTTTCCAGCTCCCCCATGGATGGTGAATTCCCAGAGAAACACCATTGTTTTTGATTTTCTCCACATCTCTTTTGTTGCTTGGAGAGCCGGGGTGGTAAAGCAGTCTGTCGGGAAGGTAGACGTTTTCATATTTGTTCTGGTTAAAGACGCGTGTCAAAAGACGGGGACCGGTAGATTCTACGATCTGGGTATAGTCGGTTACAGAGGGGGGATTCTGCTTCAGGGAGTCGATGACATCGAGCCAGAACTTATGCCCGGGTTCCGATGCAAAAATGCAGTTTCCCAGTTCATCCCGGGGATCGCCGTACTTAGTGCTTCTGTTAAGAGGCAGTACAAGACTGTAAGTTCCAAAGTCAAACGGCGCCAATACCTCATAGTCAAGATCAAGGTAAACACCGCCTATTTTATACATTATAAGGTACCTTATGACATCTGCCCTCATGATGTTTCTCGAGAAGCCTCTGAAAATGTCAACAAAATCGGGAAACTCTTCCGCCACAAATTCATCGTTGTCATTATCAGTCCAGAGCCGGTACTCCCATGTCGGGTTCATCTCCTTTACGGCTTTAATGAAAGGATGCCATTTTTTCGGAACAGCGCTGTCTTTCCATGTCTGGTGGATAATCCTGGGGATCATAGTTTTTCCTGATATAGAAACTGGTTGTGGTTTGAACTATTTGTGCTCTCGTGTTGACATCAAAACTAAATTCCGCTCAGAAGTACGGACACGATTAACTTTCTCTGCACTTATGAAAACAGGAAGAAATACATGAAAATCTGCGGGAGACAAGAGCAGTACACTGAAGTGGATTCGAAGAAAAGAGGAAAAAGATGCAGCAGTAAAAAAGGGGCTTCTACATTTAGATAAGGAGCTTTTATGCATTTCATATATTGATATCTGAATACTGTCGAGGCTATCCATATCTATACTGGATCTTCCTTTCCAAAAAATAATGAAAAATCACATATTTTGAACCCAACCCACCTCCCGCACTACGATGACATGAACTATTTTAATACGATCTGTTTTCATCGATAAACCTGCTTAACGATCTTAGGGCCTTAAGTAATGTACTCACTGATTGCCTCATTGATTCTGATATCAATTGTTCTGACCGCCCGGATTGCCAGCAAATGGCGTCTTCCCCTGGTTGTTATTGCCCTTAGCATAGGGATACTGTTCGGAAGCGATGTCCTGGGATTGATTTATTTCAATAATCCGAAGATGGCAAAAACGCTTGCCGATTTCGCCCTGGTTTTTGTTCTTTTTATCGGCGGTTTCGGCACCAAAAAAGAGACCCTTCAAACAGTCCTGCATCCATCAATGACTCTGGCCTCACTAGGGGTAATTCTTACAGCCGTTATCACTGCTTCTGTGCTCTACCTGTTTTTCGATTTCAGCTTTAAATATACCCTTCTTCTGGGCTGTATCATCTCATCTACCGATGCTGCCGCAGTGTTTTCTATCCTGCGCTCCCGGCCTTTAAACCCAAAGCTTACATCACTTCTGGAAATCGAATCGGCCACAAATGATCCAATGGCAATCGTACTCACTACAGTGGCCATTCAATTAATCACCGCAAATGTTGAACATCCTTTTCAAGTCGGTGTATTTCTCCTGTGGCAGTTCTTCGGTGGTATCGGTATCGGCCTTCTGATCGGTAAAATCGGCGTATTGATTTTCCAGAGGGTAAAAGTTCTTGACAGGGGATATTTTTACATCTTTCTGATCAGCATCATTCTCCTCTCTTTCGGCGCCGCTGATGTAGTGAAGGCAAGCGGGATGATCTCTGCGTTTTTTGCAGGTTTTCTGATGGGGAACTCCGGGATTCCTTACAAAAAGACACTCGAATCTTTTCTGGATGCGCTGCAGACAATTGCAAACGTGATTATCTTTGTAATCCTGGGATTGCTTGTCTTCCCAAGTGAGTTCGGCACTGTCTGGAAAGAGGGACTTGTTCTGTTTCTGGTCTTGTCTTTTCTGGCCCGCCCTGTCACTGTGCTTATCTGCACCGTCTTTGATAAGTTCAAATCCGGAGAAAAGGTGCTGCTGAGCTGGTGCGGTTTAAGAGGCTCTGTACCCATAGTTCTTGCAACCTACCCTACTGCGGCCAATATTGAGGGATCACGGGAGATCTTCAATATCATTTTCTTTGCAGTTGCATTATCGATGCTGGTTCAGGGAAACACTATCAGCTTAATCGCATCATGGCTTAAATTAACAGTCAAACCAAAACCGAAGCCCACTCAGGCCATGGAACTGGTTACCTTGCATTCGAGTGACCTGGAGCTTTGTGAGATTGCAATAGATGAGGATGACTATGAGGGGTCCACATTTATTTCAGCATTGCACCTGCCCAAAGGGACAACTGTAACCATGATCAACCGTCACGACAGAATCATCGCTCCTCAAGGCTCAACCGAAGTATTTCCGGGTGATATTCTTTACGTGCTTGTCAACAGCAAAAACATTGAGAGAGTCACATCGAGAATCCTGGGAAAGTTTACAGCAAAGGAAAATACCTGATCTCCGCACTAGGTCCCGGATTCAGGACCCTGTCTCTTCAATATCAACCCGGTAGCAAAGTTCCTCCCGAGTGTAGATTCCGCCAGTCATCAATGCCAGACAGGAAGCCATACTCCCGAACCCATCACCTGACGGCAGCCACTCTGACCCGTTCCACATCGAAATGCCTGCATTAATGCGGTGTGCTCCGCGTGAAATTCTCTTACATCTGTGAGGTGTTGAACTATAGTTCAACAGTTTTTCCAATAAACCTCATAAACAACAGGTTTTCAGGTATACAAGCCTTTATATTAGAAAAAAATCCACTCAATACAGCCGGTTTTCGGTTTAAAGATACATGAAAATGCAACAAAATATTGGAGAGTTTTTGGATTGAGTGACTCGATAAGGCTTGTTTTAGTTCATTAAATACAATTTTCACACCGGCTTAACAGGGGGGCTCCATGCGCCGAGCAAAAAAAATTCTATTGATTCTTGGTGTACTCACAGTCTGTCTGCAGGCACAAACGATAGACATAAACGGTAAAGTCTCTAACCAGAGCGGTAAAGCTATCCACGGTGCAATCGTCACGCTCAAATCAAAAGACCTGAAAGACACAACCAATGAAAACGGGTTATACTCCCTTAAGGGAGTATTTACAAGTGTAAATTCTGCAGTCAAGCATTTCGGAAAAGAAACTGTATACCTTAAGAAAGGTATCATTGCTGTAAAACTGGCTAATCCGGCAGCAGTGATAACCGAACTTTTTAATATGCAGGGAAAGCAGCTCAGCAAAACAGTCAGGAATTATGCTTCTCCGGGGGAATACAATTTTGCACTCACTGAGCTATCCTTTGCCGAAAACATGATGATTGTCCGTGTTTCCATAGGAAATCAGACCGCAAGTTTCCGTTATTTACCTTATAATAAGTACAACTCAGTTTCCCTTCTTTCAAAACATCCTGTCACAACAGCAAAACTTCTTGATGAAAGTGATACCCTTCAAGCCTGGGCATTGGGGTACAAAACAGCCAAAGTACCTGTTTCTGCCTATACCGGAACTTTTAACATCACATTGGAAACTGAATTTACCGGTCAATGTACCCAGTCGGATGCCGTAAACGTCCGTGTTTCAGGAAGCGGTCCTCACAAAGTGGTTGTGGAAACGAACTCCGCTAATGGAATCAATGAGGGCACAATTTACAGACCTGAGGATCTGGGGTATGGGAAAAAATACCCCATCTATTTGTGGGCAAATGGCGCCTGCTCTAAAAATGGAACATCGAATACTGCCGCTCTGGGAGAAATCGCTTCACATGGATACTTTGTTATCTCGGATGGTAAGCCAAATGGTGATGGAAGCCGCCCGATGGGTGGAGATGTAAAAGAGATGGGGAAACCATTTATTGCATACATGAACTGGATCATAGCTGAAAACCGCAAACCCTGCAGTCCTTACTACCAGAGTATCGATACCACCAAGGTCGCAGGAAACGGTTTTTCCTGCGGCGGTCTTTTGTCGATGGGTATAGCACACGATCCCCGTACAACAACCTGGGCGCTCAGCAGCAGCGGTTCTTTTTCTGACAACTGGTCACTGTGGAACAGCGTACACACGCCAGTATTGATCCTTGAGGGTCATAAGGATGGAACGGGCGCATACAATAACGGCCTGAGAGACTACAATGGTATCTCCTCCAAGGGGCATCCAATTATGTTCTTCAGTAATAAAACTTTTGATCATGGCGGTGACTTGTGGAATACCAACGGAGGACACTTTACAAAGATCACTCTGGCCTGGCTGAACTGGTGGATAAAGGGAGACACTGGCTCAACAGGAAAAGGCGTTCTTGTAGGCTCCGGCTGCAGCTACTGCAGAGACAACAACTGGGAAGTTAAATCGGCAAATATTCCTTAAGCATTTCCTGTTAACCCTCTCTGCTTTATAAAACTCAAATTCTGTCTTCCTGACAGAATTTGAGTTTTACTGTATCTCTGACACTTGAAAAGTTCTTTAAAACACAGGTTAAACATGCAACACTATAGAATCATCCGGTTCATTGGGACATTTGTACTGACCATTGTTATTTCCAGCAGCATTGTATTTGCAAATCAGCGGATTATCTCTTTCGGGACATATATTGACCCTGTTGTCCAAATGGAAGAATCCAGAAATCTTGCAAAGTCACTTATCAATCCATCCTCACCCCAGTGGCAGGCCAAAGGGGATCAAAAAAGAACCTACCGCTTCTCAGAAGCCAATGCGGATGAGCCCTTCAGGGTATGTGTTCCTCAGAACTGGGATGGAAAATCGAAACTGCCTCTGGTGATGTTTCTTCATGGCGGCGGATGTAATGAAAGCACATATCTGGATCAGAACAACAAGCAGATGGTCAAGCTTGCCGACCAGCATGGGTATATTCTTGTTTCACCGATGGGTGACAAAGGTGCATTCGGCAATTTTTTACGTCTTTCTGCCCAGTTTGGAAATGAAAGTGGCGCCACGGAACTCATGGCTCAGGTTACTACGGAGAGCGAAAGGACAAACGAACTCAGTGAAAAAGATGTAATCAACGTTCTGGAGTTGATTTTACATGAATACCCGATTGACAGTTCATCGATTTTTCTCATGGGTCATTCAATGGGAAGCGGTGGGACTTGGTATATCGGGGGAAAATACCGCAAATACTTCCGGGCCCTTGCACCGATATCCGGTCCTTTTGTACAGAAAACCGGTTATCCCTGGGACAGTCTTTATCAAATGCAGTTCTTTGTGACCGAAGGCATACAGACCCCATCGTTAGATGGAAGCAGAGCAGTCAGGGACTGGATGAATTCGCGCGGTTTCAATCTGAAGTACAAAGAAGTAAACGCAGATCATGGTGGAATGGTACCGCTTGTACTGCCGGACATCTTTGATTTTTTTGATGAATGCAGAGCTGCAGTCATGACAAATCATACTCTGGGAATAAAGGTCCAGGAGAGATTGTCTGTTCATTACGACTCAAAGCATTTTCTGAGAATTGCGGTTCCAAACCTGTCTGCTAATTCAGATATCAGGGTGACTATCAATAGTATCTCAGGAAGAAAAGTTTTCGACAAAAGAGTAAATTTGACTAATGGAGAAGCATCAGTTGCGGGCATGCGGCTTCCGGCCGGAACATACGCCGCGACCATCACTTCATCTCTGCACCGGTACAGTTCCTCATTTATAATTCAGGAATAGAGGATATATTGCAACTGAAGAGAATGGACCGGCTCAATGCTTTCCATATAAGTACATATTCACCTCTATAAATTTAGATGGTACATATTATTTAAAGGCACTAATGTATGTTCTTCAGATCGGGGGCGGTATCGGTATCGGTATCGGTATTGGCTTTTTTTCATCCAATTTTCTCTCCTGAAAATTCTGAAACACCTGCTCCTGAATCAAAATTTGTTGAACTTTATCGTTCTTGGTGAATCGTATTCGCCAATACAAGTGCCATTTGCAGAGCGTAAATTACTGCATTTAAGAGATAAGATGGGTGAAGTCTCCCCCCCGCTCCAGCCCCTCTGTGTTGACACAGTGCAGTATCCTGCGGAAAACTGTTACAAGTCGCGCAGGATTAGCTTGCTTCTCAATCTTTACTGGTAGAAGAAGAAACGATGATTGTATACCGGAATTCCATTTCGGTCCTTGTACTGGTAATCGCAAATAAGAAGATTATCAAAAAACAGGTGAACGATGTGCAAACGAAAGAGGCGGTATTAATGCCGCCTCTAGCCAAACAAAGTCCGGTAAACCGGGCTTGCAGGAAAATGAAATCTAATCGTTTTCTATTTGCTCCGATTTATCAGGCTTTACATGCCTTGAAGTGCAGTCGTGTGATCGTGTGATCGTGTTGTCGTTCTGTCGTTCTGTCGTTCTGTCGTACCCTCGTACTCTCGTACACTCGTACTGTCGTTCCCCTCATCTCCCCGAGGCCGGTACCACAAAAGAACACCTGTTACCCCCTGCCTTTACCCATAATACAACCATCCCGGCACTTTTAGCAGGTTTCCACTGCACCTTATCTTTATCTGCCACTCTTTGTATCAATCGGCCCCGCAGATCTGTCACCTCCACATAAATCATCTCTCCGGGTGAGGTAATCGATACAGTCTGCCCGGATACTTTCCATTTGATACCAGACACTCTGGCCCGTAAATCTCCTCCGGCATTTCTGCTCCCGACAAAATCACTGGATGGAAAGATCTCCAGATCACGGATCACACTCTGATGATT
>JAAYIG010000016.1 GCA_012523595.1 Fibrobacter sp. | reverse complement strand
CTCTCCTTTTGTATTTCCTGTTGTATCTGCCAGCATAACCGCTGTTCAAGGGGCGCATCAGCTTGTGCAAGGGCAGATGGCTGGTTCTGATAAGAAAGTGGTAATGGTTGTCCATCAGGACCCATGCATAACACTGGTATTCGCATTTTTTCAACCCTTTCGCAAAACGGGAAAGGAAATCGAGCCTGTCGTCATCATCGATAAAGAGTTCTTTTCCCTCAACAGAGTGCGCCATTATGTGGAAAAGGGAACCAGGCGATTCTATACGTGCCATTCGAGGCATATTTTCCTCCGGCAAAAGGGTGAGATGGATGTAAGGTGGAGGTAAGGAGATGCAAATCCTGGGCCGAAGAAAAATCACAAATGAAAAAGATGGTCCGTCCCTAGTGAGTAAGAAAAGAAGAAAAAAACAGTCCGTCCCCTGAGAAGAGGAAAAATCATCAGCGGTCAGCCATTCTGTACCTGAAATACAAAAACAGATCAATGGAAACCATAAGCAGGTTGAGGATGTAAAAAGAGATAACCCAGTCCAGGGAATATAGACACTTGTGGATAACTCCGCAGACGTAACCCGCTATGACAATGGACATGAAAAGAGGACTTTTACCCTTGACGGTGTGGGTTCGAAGTGCCTTGCCTATAGAGATCGGCCAACTGATACCAAAGCAGACCAGCATCGCCAGTTCGAAAAAACTCATAAATTCAATTCAATGTGCCCTTCGAAAACTTTAGTCGCTGGTCCAGTCATAAACACTGGGTCAATGTCGCTGCCGCTCCAACTGATATGGAGTTTTCCGCCCGGAAGATGCACTGTGATATCATTACCGTGCAGCTTGCTTAAAATGCCGGAGACGACACTGGCACATGCACCTGTGCCGCAAGCTTGAGTTTCACCGCATCCCCTTTCCCAGACCCTCATGGCTATTTCCTTGTCCGACAGAACTTTAATGAACTCTACGTTGGTCTTTTTCGGAAACAATGGGTGACACTCTATCTTAGGGCCATATCCTAAAACCAACTCATCAGTGAGCTCTTCTGTGTAGATCACAACGTGGGGGTTGCCCATGGATACTGCGTTGAAAATAAATGACTTATCATCTATTACTAACTCTTTGCGGATAGCCCTGCCAGTCAGACCGGCCACAGGAATACTGGATGCTTCCAGAACCGGCCTGCCCATATTGACCCTGATATGGTCCTCATCGATAAATTCGGTTCTGATTATACCGGCTGGAGTTTCTATTGCAAGTTGAGGTATGTCGTTTAAATTCAATAATTTAACGTACAAAGAAAAGCAGCGTATTCCGTTTCCGCACATTTCTGCCTCACTGCCATCACTGTTTATAATGCGCATCTTGAGGTCGGCTTTCTGCGAAGGGAGCACAAAAATTATCCCATCCGCACCGATTCCCCATCTCCTGTCGCAGAGCTTAACTGCTTGTCTTGCAACAGATTGCACTGTTCCGGCAGATACCTCATGTGTAAGGATGAAATCGTTCCCGAGTCCTTGCATCTTTAAGAAATTCATATAGTTACATTTCCGTTTAAGCTACCAGCTCTGCATGGAGCTTTCAAGCAGGCGCTGAATAACATTTTTGATAGCTAATGACCGTCCGGCTAACTCGGTTTCAGTCTTGAAATTATAAATACCCTCGCCATTAATAGTGCCTTTGAAAATTGGCACATTTTCCTTGTTGTCGAAAAATTCAATTTCAGCGGTTATCTTCACTGCATACTGGTCTACATCTGCGTTTCTGGTTCCTGAAACACCATAGGTATAAGGCGAGTTTTCGTAACCGGTTATCTTTCCGGTAATTGTAGCATCGCCCTTTTCCGAGGAGATTTTGAAAAGGTTCCTTCTTATAACTTCCTTGTTAAGTTCACTTGTAATCTCATCAGCAATATTAGGTTCCAGAGAATGGTTTTCCATCAATGGGATATCTACTGTTTTTATATGTGATGGCAGGGAAGTGTTTTTAAATGAATAGATTCCGCACCCGGCAAAAAGAACAGAGAAAAGGGTGGTAATGATCAGTCTTTTCATGCATCCTCCAGAGGAACATAGCGAATACCGGAATCCGGTTCAGGCGTATCGGAAGCAAAAAACCTTTTTATCTGTGAAATCATCTGGGGAATACCTTCGAAGTCTTTGAAGTCACAATCGATAGACCGGATAAACTGTTTTCCATAGCCCTTTGTGAGGATACGGTTATCGAGAACAATCAAGGCTCCGCGGTCATCGATTGTACGGATAAGTCTGCCTGCTCCCTGGCGAAACTTGATCACCGCTTCGGGAACAGAGTAGGAGAAAAAGGATTCACCTTTTATCCGCTCTATCCTGCTTGTTATAGCCTGAGTGAGAGGATGAGTGGGAACAGGAAATGGAAGGCGGACGATGACCACGATTTCGCAAGCCTCCCCGGGGACATCTATACCCTCCCAGAAACTGTCGGTGCCTAGAAGAATTCTTCGCTGATTCTGTTTGAACTGTTCAAGGATATTCTGCCTTGTTCCGCTGATCCCCTGAGCGAGGAGCTTCCCGCTTTCAACCTGCCGTTTCGCTCTCAAGAGATCATAAACAGTACTGAGCATCGTGTTGGATGTAAACAGCACCAGGATATTCTTCTGAAATTCCGAATGCAGTTTCACTATTACATCAGCAGTATATTCACAGAACTGAGGGCTGTCGGGTTCCGGGCTGTTTCGTAATGCACCGGCTATTGCCTGACCGGGACTGAAAGGGCTTTGAAAAATGCCGGTTGATGTACGACCGGAATGGGGGATAAGGCCGGCGGAGTTCTTGAAGTATTCCACGGATTTGGAAATCGACATCGTTGCTGACGTAAACACGATTGCTCCGTTGCAGTTGCTCCAGACATCTGAAAGCATTCCTCCGATATCAAGGGGAACACCGCAGAGCTTTACCCAACCCTTTTCCCTGTTACCCTCAACCCAGAAGACATGATCCTCAGTTCTGGCAGAGATCAGATACTGGAAATCGGCTTTCAGTTGCGAGGCTCTATCAGAGCATGACTGCAGGTCAGATTCCAACTGATCAAATCGCTTTGCCTCGGGATGGGCGATTATTGCCTGTTTCAATGAATGAAGCTTGTCGAACAGTTCATTGAGGACGGTCTCAAAGACAAATGGTTCTGTCAGGCACTCGAATGCGTTTTCAGTATATGCAGCCTGGTAATCTCTGGTTAGGTCTTTTTGCTGAGAATAGACCCATCCCTCGATCTCCATCAGCAGACCTTGTGACCTCTTCCGGAAATGCTTTAATAGAGATCTGATCTCTTTTCCGTTTTCGTAAATACTTTTTTCCTCTTTAAGGTCACCGATTTTAAGAACGAGATTGTTGACCATGTCGATAAACAGATTTAGCCTGTTGGTATCGAGCTCCACCCGTAGATGTCGATGGCCGCAGGATTCCAGGTGATGTGCCTCATCGAAAATTATGGAGCCGTTTTTTCCCAGAAAGGAGTTTTCGCTGCAGATATCTGAAAAGAAAAGGGAATGGTTGATAATTACTATGTGCGACCCCAGTGCTTTCTGCCTTGCCTGATGAAAAAAGCAGGATTGAAAGAATTCGCAGTGACGGCCGCAGCACTCATGGCTCTCGGCAGAGATAAGATTCCATATCTTATTGAACCACTTGGGGTTAAACTGATTTTGTTCCTCGATATCACCTGTGGCAGTGTTTTCTACCCATGGTATAAGCGGCAGGACTGCGAAGCGTTCTCTGGGAGAGAGGTTTCCTGCATCACCTGTAAGGAGTTTTTTCCATCTGTGGAGGCAGATGTAATTGTTCCTGCCTTTAAGTACTGTAAACTTTAGTTTTCCGCCGGTAATGCTTTTGACCAGGGGAAGGTCTTTGGTGAAAAGCTGGTCCTGAAGATTGCGTGTTCTGGTGGAGACAATTACCCTGCAGTTGTTTGCAAGTGCCCAGAAAGCTGATGGGATCAGGTAGGCAAGTGATTTACCGGTCCCGGTCCCTGCTTCCGCGATAAGAAATGACTGAGTGTTAAGGGCATCTGTGACCTGGAGTGCCATCTCCTTCTGGCTTGATCTGGGAGTAAAAGGCTGGAATGTTTTCTGAAGATCGCCACCGGAAGAGAAAATCTGCCCTACATTTTCTCTTTCTATGGAGACATATTCTTCAGGCTCAGTTATTCTGGCGACAGAGATGGGTGGACGGTTGTTTTCTAGTCTTACAAGAGGTTTGCAACTTCCCAGAGATTTGATCAGCAGACTCTTAAAGAATGATCCTGGTGCGCATGCTGCCATAGTCTGACGAATATTGAGAGGCAGTGATGATATTCTGGGGACCAGATTTACGGCTACTTCACCTGATGCTCTGGCGTCGTACAGTGCTCTGTGGGCATTGTCAAGCTGTACGTTCAGTGATTCGCTGACTGCTTTAAGTGAGAACCTCTGCAGAGGTTGAAGAAGTATTCTGGAGAGCAGTGCTGTGTCAAGAAGCTGCACATTCAGAGACGGGCGGTTTATTCTTTTCAGTTCCTCGCTTATGAATGTGGCGTCAAATTCGATCTGATGCCCGCAGAGAGGGTGGTTGCCTATAAACTCGAGCAGTTTATCTACGATTTCCGGAAACGAGGGTGCGTTTTTGATATCAGCCTCGGAGATACCGGTCAGATCAGTTATCTGTGATGGGATAGCCACCCCGGCATTAATAAATGTGGAAAACTCCTCCTCAGGCCTGCCATTTACAAATTTAATGCAGCCGATTTCTATAATGCGGTCGTGTTTGAAATCCAGACCAGTGGTCTCCACATCCAGTGCGACGAAATCGGGAACGATAAGGGGTGGCCTTTTTACAGGTTTTCCAGGACCTTTTGCTCTCTTCTCAGGGCGTGACCGGGCACGAGCTTCAGCCAGAAGCTCTTTTCTGGTATTCTCAGGCAACAAATCAAACAATCTTGGCATTATAAACCCGCTATATTACGCACATGAAAGGAATAAATGCACTTGGAATATAACTTATCTTTTCAGGCATATTGGATAAATTAAACTGAGAAGGTATTCAGTTTTATTTCAGAGTGCAGAATGTCGTTCTGTTGTTCAAAGACCTCATGAGGAACCCAGCGGATTGTGAGATTTTTAAATTTTTTCCTGGAGAGTATTTCGATAACGCTGGAGTACCAGGGCAAGTCTGTTGCAATCAGGAGAGTGTCTGCTTTAGAGGCTTTTATCGCATTGGGTAAGTTTGAAATTGAGCCGAGAACCTGATATCCTTCGTATTCACCAGGCCAGGTACCATTTTCGGTCCAGAGAATTCCCTTTATTTTTCCGCTTTTCATCTCTTCAACCTGCCTGATAAGCAGGGAGGCAACCGGGCCGTTTCCCACGATCAGGATTTGATCGGGAGAAAAAACCAGTTGCTTGAATTTTATTACTTTGGGGATTATCTCTCTCCAACTGACAAGCAGGATAGTAGTTGCGAGTGAGACGATCCCAAAGGCGATTCTGGAGAAGGCAACAGATTGGATGAAATAAACACTGGCGAAGAAAGTCAGAGAAGCGAGAAGCCCCGAGAGCAGAGCGTTTGATATCGAGTATTTACTTTTTGAGTAGATACCATTGTAAGCAAAAAGGAAAAGGAAGCTGATTGAGAGTAGCAGGTGTACAATAAATGCATGATAAGGGTGACTGGAGTAGAAAAGCAGAGTATCGGAAAAGCGCAGAGAGATTCCGGCAATAAGAGTGAGATTGATTATGGCGAGATCGATCAGAACGGGAGTAAAAAAACTCAACAGAGTTGCTCCGATATTCAGAGTAGCCTGAAAGAGTATGCCGAAAACTATCAGCCATTCCGGAAAATAACCGCCACGTTTATGACGGTACTTTCGTGTAAATATCAGCATTGCCTCGTAGAAGGCAAATCTCGATCGAATAATATTTATGGCCGAACTTTTTCCCTTGTGATGAATGATCTGTGTCTCGGGGTTGTACCATACCGAGTAACCGCTTTCTCTCATTCGCCAGCAAAGATCCAGGTCTTCACCATACATGAAAAACTGTTCATCAAAACCGCCGATCGAAACGAATTGCGCTCGTCGGATAAACATGAAAGATCCTGATACAGCATCTACTTTTGTTGTCTGATCCTGATCGAGAAAGGTAAGATTGTATTTCCCGAAACGGGGACTTTTCGGAAAGAGTTTGCTCAGGCCGGAAAATCGGTAAAAAGCATTCTGAGGGGTAGGGAAACTTCTTCGGCAGCCAGGCTGAAGCGAACCATCAGGGTTGAGAATTTTCGGACCCATTATGCCTGCATCGGGATTTGAATTCATAAATTCCACAGCTACAGACAGAGTGTTCTCTGCTATTACCGTATCAGGGTTGATCAGAAGCAGGAACTCACCTCTGGCATTCTTTGCCCCGATATTGCATGCTTTACCAAATCCGATATTATTCTTGAGCTGTACCCATTTAACCTCGCTGAACTCGGAAGTAATAAGCTCAAAAGATCCATCATTGGAAGCATTGTCAACGACAATGATTTCGGTACGGTCAGAGAGAGAAGCGTTTTTGATGGAACGTATCATCTCCTTGAGGCATTCAGGAACCTTGTAATTGACTACTATGACCGAAATCAGGGTGTTGTCAGACGTATTTTGAGGCAATCAGTAATCCTTCTTGAATAAAGAAACCAGACGCAATTTCCAGAGCAGAACCAGAGCTTCTCTTACTATCCTGGTACTCATTTTGGATACCCCGCGTTTACGGTCATAGAAAATAATGGGTATTTCTGTGATACGGAAGCCTTTTTTCCAGGCAAAATAGTTGATTTCAATCTGGAAGGAGTAGCCGGATGAGGAAATCTTGTCCAGATTAAGTGACTCAATCACACTCCTTCGGAAACATTTGAACCCACCGGTACTGTCCCTGACAGGAATCCCGGTGATGATTCTGGCAAGTTGATTGGAGTAATAACTTAACAGCAGTCTGGTCATTGGCCAGTTCACTACATTAACACCGGATTTATATCTGGAACCTATCACCAGATCATTTTCCTGAATCGCCGTTAAGAAATCGGGCAGGTATTTGGGATCATGGGAAAAATCTGCATCCATCTCAAAGAATAATTGATAACTATGTTCGAGAGCCCATTTAAAACCACTGATATATGCTTTACCCAGCCCCTCTTTTTTCGGTCTTTCGAGAAGATTGACTCCCTTTATAGATCCTGCAATCTCCTTTACACACTGTCCGGTTCCATCAGGCGAATTATCATCCACAACCAGAATATCGGCCTCTGGAAAAACCTTTCTTATTTCGGGTATCAACAGAACGATATTTTCCCGTTCGTTATAAGTAGGGATTATAATTAATGCTTCGCCGGGTTTCATTAATATTAAAATACTACCAGGGCCGAGATTAAGGGCATTGGAAGAAAATAACTACAGATGCCTGGTGTATGCAAAATCGGGTTTTATTTCTCTTTGTATTCAAGGACCGCTTTTTCAGTCCAGTTGATTCTGGCTTTGTTGATTTTCGCTACCGGTGTCTGAAACTCCATCGAAGCTTTAATAATGAAGCCATTGGTAACATCGATAACTGCATTTCCGCTTCCTGAACCGGCAACAGGTACATATCTGGTAATTCTGGTGCTGTCGAATTTCTCTGATGAGGAATATTTAAACTGCCAGCTAATCTCCACAGAGTCCTTCTTTGAGGAGATTTTCTCTACTTTGAAAAGACGATAGATTTCACATTGAATCTTTCCATAGGGAGACTGCAGGGGTAGAGAGACATTGCGATCCCATGTGTAGCCTTTTTTGACGGGCTGCTGAGGCATATCCGGAATAAGGCGGGCAAGCTGCATGTAGATGTTCCATTCAGGAGCACCGTCTGAGAGGTCGATATTGTTTTCAACTACCGGTGAACCATCGATCAGGTTGAGAGCATAGTTTGCCGAGGAGACTTTTTCTGTCAGACTGGAGATTACTGATGAATCGTAAAGGTCGGAGTTTACGTTAAAGTTGGCTATTCTTGTCAGGATTTTATCTTTTTCCACTGAGAGTTCTCCGGTGATATCGCAGGTGATAGCGGTTTTCTTCGATGTTGCCGGTCCAACTCCGGAAAAAAGGCATTCTGATTTGTAATCAAGAGCATAGGTCCAGTTTTGTTTTGCCGCATAATTAAGTTTGAGCAGGACTGTTTTTTTTGCAGCGGTTGTGATGGATGCAGTGATAAGGATCGAGAGGAGAATATGAGTCTTCATAAAAACCCCTGTTGAGGCAAAAGTGCGTTGATGTTTAACAGCCGGGTCAGATTGATCTTGCTTTTAATAGTAATATATATATACCCGCCTGACAATATCTTTCTTCTTTCACATGTCGAATCTCAACCGTTAGCTTTATGAATCAGAGATTAAAAAAATGCTGAGGATATTTGTGGGCAGTTGGGATAACCAGTTTTCGCATCACCAGGATTAAATTTTTTGTATTAAAAAATATTTGTAAAGGTGTTATTGTGATGGTAAGCGTTCAATCTGTAATGGATGTCAATATTTGTCATTCTGATTTTCTGGTGTTTGTAAATATGGCTGCCCATCCATCCAATTATTATGTAAGTCTTTTTTTCAAATACAGCAAATCTTCTGAACCGGCATTAAAATCTTCCTGGAATGTTTTTGTCTCTCGAAGTCACGATTTGTCTTGCCTGTTGAGTAAAATAGCGGGAAAATCAAACATATAAGATAGTAAAAGCGTTAGAATAGGCCGTTATTTCCACGGGTGTTGAGTAATTGCTCAACATTATTTATCTCGATACCATATTTTTGCTCAAATCTGAGAGTAAATTATGAAATACGGGGTATCGAGTCGGTTGAGTGTACAAATCACTACTATGGAGAAAAAAAATGAGGAATCCTAAGTGCTTTCCGGGCAGGACTGTAACAGTTTTTTACATGATAATGGCAATAGCGCTGATACCGTTGCCAATTAAAGCCGATAATCAGCTTATCCCCGGAAATGAGGGGACTTCTGATCCTGCTCCGATGGTTGAAGGGAATAAAGTATACCTGTATTGTACCGTGGATGCAATCGGAAACGGGGATCTCTCAATTTATGATATCACTTGTTACTCCACAGAAGACCTTTATCACTGGAAATATGAGGGCGTTGTGCTCACCGAGAAGGATATCCCCTGGGCAGCAAAAATCGGGAATCTGTGGGCACCTCATTGCATAAAGCTTGGCGGGAAGTTTCATCTATACTTTCCGGCAAATGATGGGAGGACTTTCCGTATTGGTCATGCCGTTGCAGATTCCCCAACCGGGCCTTTTGTTCCTGATCGCAACTACATGGCAGGGTGCGGGTCAGATGCCATAGATCCTTTTGTTCTCCTTGACACCGCAGATGGCGGGACGGGAAAAGCGTATATCGGCTGGGATATTGTTGGGAGAACGCCCAACCAGGTTTATCTGAAAGAATTGAATTCGACATACAGTGATGCCATAGGAAATTCCTACGATATTACCCAGGGTTTAGGATCATCCACAAGGTACAAAGAGGGAATATGGATCATAAAGCAGAACAACTTGTGGTATTGTATTCTGGCTGACTGGACAGGAGCAGTTGAATCGATCACCTACTCTACTTCAACAAGTCTCTTTGGCCCATATACGAAACGGGGCACAATTTTAAATGAGAACACAAACAGCGCAACAATACATGCGGGGGTGGTCCACTTTCTTGGGAAATGGGTGATATTCTATCATACGGGTGGTAATGAATTCGGAGGGACAATCAATACAGGGACAAAGAGGGTCACGGGAGCGGAATATTTTGACTTTAATAAGTCAGGTAATCCATGGACCATTCCACAGCTTAAAAAAACTTACAGGGGTGTAGGGGTTCCTTTCAGTTATGATACAATTCAGATAGACCGTCATTCACCGTCCGGAATAAGCGGTGCGCGGGTAAGTGTTGTTGGTGGAGGTGAACCTAGGGGATGGATGGTGTCAAATATCAGCAATGATGGTTATATAAGGTATAATGAAGTCGATTTCTCCACTACAGACAAGAGTTCGGGTAATATTATGGCCAGGGTAGCCTCGGTGAGCTCCGGGGGAGCGATCGAGGTGCGTGCAGGCAGCCGTACAGGAACACTGCTGGGTACAGTCCAGGTCCCCTCAACGGGTGGATTGACAAAATGGCAGACAGTCACTGCGCCGGTCACCCAGGAAGGGTTGAGGGTAGATGGAATAAACGATCTTTTCTGTGTTTTCAAGACAACCGCTCCCAATCAGTACAATGTCAACTGGATAAGCATAGGAAAGCAGCAGTCTACAGGTGCATCGCAGAGAGCATGGAAAACAGTCAAGACCTCCTTTGAACTGGTCAGGTCAGATATCGGTGGAGCATTGCAGGTGAGAATCCCGGGAACCGGTGAACCATACAGACTTGCCGTTTTTAACATGAACGGACAGAGGGTGATAAATCCGGTCAGTGTGGCCGGAGGGAATGTTTTTACATTATCATCGGGGAAAGGAAACATTTCCTCCGGTAAGTATGTTCTGTTGATAAAAGGAAAATCGGGCAGTTTTCAGGTGCCGTTTGTTTACTGATCACGATTATCCGGGTAAACTACAGTAATCGATATGCAGCATGTCTTTACATACATAGACTACCGTGACTTCCTTCACGACTATTACAACGAACGGAAGCGGGAGATGCCGTGGTTTTCACTTCGTGTTTTCGGCAACAAACTGGGCCTCAACGCAGCTTACCTTTTCAGAATCATGCAGAAACAGGAACATCTTTCTCTGAAAAAGGTTCCCTCTATTGCTGCCTACTTCTCTTTCCAGCCCGTGGAAATAGAATACTTTGAGGCGCTTGTAGGATTTGCCAGGGCGAAGACCGACTCGGAAGCATCGATATATTTCGAGAAAATAATGCAGCTTAAGGGTGGAGTAAAATCCACCTGTCTCGATTCGCTTCAGTACGAGTACTATAAAAAATGGTACTACTCAGCAGTTCTGGCGGTAATCGGTTTTTTCCCTGTAAAGAACAATTACAAGCAGTTAAGCAAGGCCGTTTTTCCTCAGATCAGTACTGAAGAGGCAAAGGAAGCGGTGGAGCTTCTGGAGAAGCTGAAGCTTATAAGTCGCAATGAAGATGGCTTTTTTGAAAGAACCCATCTTCACATATCCACAGGCTCGCAGTTCAAGTCTCTTGCGGTCCGTAAGTTCCAGGCAGAGATGATTCGCCTTTCGGAGGAGGCGATCGAGCGTTTTCCTAAAGAGATCAGAGATATTTCTTCACTGACTCTTACGATGAAAAGTGATACACTTGATGATATAAGGGAGATACTCAAACAGTGTCGTCAGGCCATCATTTCCAGAGTTGCCGAGGATGAAGAGACTGACTGCGCCTATCAGGTCAACATGCAGGTTTTCCCGGTATCTGATGTGCAGAAAAGGCAGGAGAAGACATGAGAATACTGATCACTTTAACAGCCTTGCTCCTCCTCTCCTGCTCAGGCATCAATAATCTGGCTGGCGCAGGGGGATCATCTGAGACTCAGAATGGATTCACTGTTCTGGCCCTTCTGCCCGATGGCAAACCTGCCAGAGAAGCCCTTGTGAGAGTGCGTCCTGCTGATTATTTCGCCCGCACTGGTGGAGTGATTGAGGATGTCTATTCTGTTATCGACACTGCTACCGACAGCTCCGGGTATTTGACAATAGACAGCCTGGAGAACGGTGAATACTATGTGGAAATAAATGACACCCAGTCCTGTGCCGGATTGTTCAGTTTTACTGCAGGTGCAGACAGCGGATCCGGGACTGACACTATCACTCTTAATCCTTATGCACGTGTAAGCGGAAAGATAGAGCCGTCGGATCAGTACCTCAGATATGTGCAGGTTGAGGGGATGGAGAGGATAGTGACTGTTTTGCAGGACGGGTCGTATCATTTCGATGACCTGCCGGAAGGCATCTATACATTCCGGATAATTTCCGAAGACCCTCAGGAACTGCCTCTGCTTATTGACAGTGTTAAAGCCGAAAGCGGTGAGATAAATGTTGTCGGCTACCGCTTCTCAAGAGCGATCATACTGAATACAACCGCTGAAGGCAGTGATGTGGCTGAGGATGTAATTTCGTTCCCGGTGTTGATCCGGCTGGGGGGTGAATTACCGGTTCCGGAAGACAGTGCTGTCTGTTTTACAAAAGGTGATGGAACCCCGCTTGCACATCAGGTAGAGTCCTGGGATCAGGCGGGCGGCACAGCTGTTGTCTGGGTTAAAGTTGACACAGTAAAAGGGAATGATACTACCCTTTTGTACATGCACTATGGATCCGGTTCTTCCTCTTACAGGTCTGGGGTTGCTGAGGTTTTTGATGCGGATCAGTTCGCAGGTGTCTGGCACCTGAGCGAGGTATCCGGAAATGGACAGGATCAATATAAAGATGCAACATCTCACGGCCGGAACGGGAGCGGATTAAACATGGCAACGGGCAGATTATCAGCAGGTATAATCGGATCTTGCCAGGAATTCAACGGTGTCGACGGGTTCATACAGATACCGGGTCTCCTCGATCAACCCGCATCACTGACTATCAGCGCCTGGATCAACAGTGCCGACAGTGTGGGGGAGATCATATCCATAGGTGATAATGCCGGTATCCGGTTTTCAAGCGACAGCAACTGGGTTGATTTTTACAGTTACTATTCCTATGGTGATGCAACAAGCTGGCTTCCGATCAGTGCCAGGGTTGAGACGCCTGAATCGCAGTGGCATTTTGTGGCTATAGTGATCGATTCTGATGCAGGTCAGGTCTTTCTCTACATCGATGGTGTGTTGAAGAGTCAGGCTGAAATGCTGGATGCGTTGGTTTACAATAAAGTCGGTTCAGATACATACATCGGACAGGCATTCAGGGAATCCTGCAATTTCGAGGGGCTTATAGATGAGGTGCGTGTGTGCAGCCGTGCAAGGGATGGGGCATGGCTGAAGTTATGCTTTGAGAATCAGCGCTTAGACCAGAGGCTTGTAAACTACTGATATACATGTAAATCGGAAAAGTACTTGATGGTTTGGTTTTACTGGGCAGAAATGCCGGGCAGGGGGGGATTTTGTCTAAAAAATGAAGGGGATGCATCCGGAGCACAAAAATGCGGATGTTACACTGTAGAGATACAGGCAAAATAAATGAGTGTTATTAAATCAGTTAAACTCAGTGCATGTAACAGAGGGAGGCAGTGATGAAGAAGTTGAGAGATATTCTGTTGTGTACAGGGATGGTATTTTTGATCAGTCAGGGGGAAGGTTATGCTGCGGAGGGTGACCCCTACATCTGGCCGGCCTACAGCCCGACAATCAACTATAACTTTAAGGATGAGAACCCGAATTTCCCCATGCCTACCAAGGATCGTGATGATTGCTCAGGAGTTGCGGGAACGCAGTCATCGGGATGGTGGACTTTCAAGTGGGGATCAAGAAAGAATTCTCTGGTGACAGAGGCAGCAATCACTCCAATGCTGAAGCGGTTGAATGAGGAGTTTGCATATTTCAGGGATGTGATGGGATGGCCACCGGACAGGCGTGTTCAGGAGGGGTATAGAAGTGCTGTTTACCTTTATGGTTCGGGCCTGTGCACAGATAACGCCTCTAATACGGAAAAGGGTGGATGGCAGAGTTCTGTTGGAGGTTACCCCATCATTCTGGCATCCTATTATCCGGTTTACTGCTTTGATCCATCATGCAATTACAATGATAAGGAATTTCAGACAGGAGGAATGGTTCACGAGGGTATTCATTGTATTCTGGCCAGTCTTCCAGGGGCAAGACAGGCGGCCTGGTTTCATGAGGGAGGAAATACCTGGCTTCAGCAGCAGGCTACAGCCCAGCAGACCAATAATTACAGTTCCATGGGTTTTCTTAACGGAGCAGCATTGATTGCTCCTTTCATGCCGATTGAGTGCTACAGCGGATGGCTTCAGGATGGGAGCTTTGGGGGCCCCTCGGCTGAGGGAGTCAACATGTTTGAGGGAAGCCAGCAGATCTGTACATGGCGTAAATTTCTCGGCGGAACGCAGTATGGCAATATCTTCCCGACCTTTCTTGGAGAATGGCTTGGGCTGGGGAGTATTCCCTGGATCTGGAAAAACTGCACAGGTCGGATACTGGAAGGGATGGCCAAACAGCTGGGAGAGGAGCAGGTCCGCCGTCTGATAATGGAGTACAGGGCAAGAACAGCCTTGCTTGACATAAAAAAATGGTCCAATGAATGCAAGAGACTCTTAAATTCCAATATTGGCCAGAATATCGGGGCGGAATGGGAGCCTTACTGGATCAACTGTGAAACCTGGAAGATGACACCTTATGCAAAGACCACAAACGATGGAAACGGTCTGCTCACGCCTGAACAGCGCACCACTCCGGGATGGTCCGGGGCAAACCAGATCCCGCTGAAAGTATCGGGAAACATGGTAAGTGTCGATTTCCAGCCGATCGGAGCGAATATGTCTTGTCAATTATGTTACCGTGCCACTGACGGGACACCGGTCTACAGTGTCCCTGTAACGAGTGGAACATGCAGTATCCGTCTGGACAAGGCTCCGGCAAACAATGTGGTGATAGCGGTTATCTGCAACACCGATTATGTTTACAAAGGAGATGATACACGCAAGGCACATTATGATTACAGGCTTAAGCTTGGTACAGGGGTAACCGGCACAGCGGATATATACACCAAATGGTACGATGTAGATCTGGCAGTTAAAAATGTTGAACAGACAGTTGTTACGAAAAAGAAAGAAACCCCGGAACTGAAATTGTCTTTCAGGAACTATCAGGATCTGGTCGTAGGGTACAAAGTCAGCAGTCCGACACCGGTAACTGTCAAAGTCTACAACCCTTCCGGAGAACTGATTACAGTCCTTGACAAGGGATTCAAACAGGCGGGGTATCATGAGGACAAGTACAGCATTGACCGGTTTGCAGCTTCAACCGGGACTTACATCGTCAGAGTTTTGACAAACAGACACTCGATGGTGGAGTCTATATCGCTTGTGAGGTAATTCCGATAGTCCGGAGGACAGATACGATTCTGCCCTCCGCTTTTCCTGAATAATTAGATTATTTGTTCCTGAATCTCACAATTTTACTGCCCGGCTGCTGGCTGAGATAACAGAGTCTAATCCACTCTGCTGAGCGGGCCTTGTTCTCGATCCGTACCTCGTCCATTACGCCCTTAAAGAATTCACTGATTTCGCCCTTGTAGAGTCTCCCGCCGAAAAGAAGCGGATTGTCAGTATTGGAGTGTGGATTCATACTGATATTGCTGGTGGAATCTACTATTTCTCCGTTTATATAGAGACGTATCCTGTTTCCATCATAGGTGCTTGCAAGGTATGTCCAGGTATCAAGAGTGACTGGGTAGGGATTGGAATTGTCACAATCCTGGTAAATTCCATGCCATGTAAAGGTGTCAACAAAGTGCTCGGAACGGAAACCATTGAAGACTGTGTCATACCACAGGGTGTAGGATGTTTCTTTAATGATTAATCTCCAGTTGCTCCATGGACTCTTCTCCGCTTTAATCCAGCAGCTCAGAGTGTAATTCTCTTCCAGATTAAGCACGCCGGCATTCACTGTGTCGGTGATGCCGTTAAACCAAAGGCCTCTTCCGATAACAGCCTCTACGGAATTATTACTTGTCATGCTGAGTCCCGCAGTACCATGGTATCTGTTTCCAGTCCGGTTCTTCAGGGAACCGGTACCGGATGAGGGATTCTCATTGAGGTGCCATACACCTGCGAAACCGTTTGCAGTATCGAAAACTGCAGCTCCATTTGACCGGTTTTCTTCTGTTCCACCCCATTTCATCACTATGAAATAATCGGTGCTGTTGTCTGAGATAGTATCAAGTTTCACCCATATAACGGCATCTTCGGTCAGGTTATCCCACTGTTCGATCTCAAAGGGCAAAGCTGTTCCGTCTGCTTTGGTAAAGAGAATGTCGTCTCCTTCCGGATCTGCTTCTTCGAAATTAAACGATGATGAATTCAGTCTGATAAGCACAGGGAAGCCGGTAATTGCGGAACCGGACAGCGAGGCAGAAGCCGTATTGAGGTATATATATTCCCAATAAACGGAACTGCCTGAAATCCTGACTGTGACAGTGTCATCAGAGGCGGTTTTTACATTTTTAAGCTCTTTTTCAGTACCTGACGTGCTTCCACCACTTATAACCACATCCAGAAAGCCTTCCGGAAGATCATTAATTATGAACGACCCATTGGTATCAACCTCTGCCAGCCGCTCAAGCCCCTTTACCTGAACGAAAAACCGGTTACTTTCGGTAGAATCGGTATCGATCTGCCCTCTTAAAACAGCGTAAGGACGCAGCGAATCGGATCCCAGATCAAGGGTGTCTTTGTTGTTACCGATAGTGAAACTAAACAGAACGGCTCCGGATCGGGTCGCGGTATCGTTAACTTCGATATAGTATTCTCCGGGATCGATACCGGTGATAAGAAAACTGCCCGTTGAATCGGTGATCAATTCTTTACGGTCGATAGTTTTCTTTGCAAGCATAGACGGCTGGCTGACATAATCTGATTTCCGCAGGCGGACCGCACTGCCGGCAGCAGGTTTCCCATCAGGATTCAGCACACAGGCATAGACACCGTTGGTTGTTTCAGAACCGCCCTTGCTTCCTGCAATATCTCCGATTGAACAGGCAAAAAAGAGTGCCGGAAGAGAAGAGAGGATCAGCCAAAGATGTTTCACGAGTCACCCCCGAGAGGATTTGTTACAGGGATGACCTGAATATTTATCTGAAACACAGTGTCTGGCTCATTGTCATTTTCAAGTGAAAGGATAGATTGTCTTAGCTGGCGGATACGTTCACGAATCTCAGGCAGGTCTTTCCTGGAAAGGGCTACAGTGACAGTTGAAATGTCACGGAGTTCTTTTGGATGCAGATCAAGAGACTGTGCAGATAGAGTGATGGTCTCCTTCTGGAAATTCTGTATTGCAATGGATTGCCATCGCTCGCCGCTGGTGACAAAAGCATCAGTCGGCCTGTAAACGCCGTCCTCATCGCGTCTGACCAATCCTATTTTGGTTAACAGTTGTATCGATTCCCTTGCTTGTTTAGCGGTAATGGAAGGAGTCATTATTGAAGCAAGTTCCCTGTAACTGCCACGGAATTCATAAATAGAAAGAAGCGCATGGATAGCGCTGTGATACCATTTCTGGTAAAATGCATACTGCCACTCCTCCAAAGGCCTGCATCCAGGTTCCCTGAGAGTCATCAGCTTCTCAAAATATAGCTTAATGTCAGAAGTTGTTTTAGCTTTATTGTAACTTACAAGGACATCGAAGTAGCGTGCTTCCTGCTCCGAAAACTTGAAAAATGCGCAAACCGGTGCGATGGATCTTTTTGCCAGGTGATGCTTCCCCTGAATAACCTTCAGAAGAAACCCCGGATCAAGATTCATGTGGTTGCCTAGAAACCTGAAAGAAATATAAGGATTATCCCGCTTTTTTTCCTCGTAATAATCCCGCAGGAATTTCTGATAGTCGAAATATTCAAAAATTCGCTTCATATTATATATAATATACCTGATTTCCGGGTTTAAACAGGTTCCTGCCTGTAAAAATGTTGAACAGATGTTCAACGGGCATTTTAATTAAGTAGCAATAATTGCTGTTTCAGATCACATAATGCCTGAAACTGATTTTTTGGGTGATTTATTCAACACTGGTCGAAGACTTCTGCCTAATAAGAAAAAGCGAGGCACCCCGTTAATTGACGAGGCACCCCGCCTACAGAGGGAGCGGAAATTTACCTGTGATACTATGGTACCATAAGTGTTGACATTTTAGAGAATTGTCCTGCTTCAACCTGGATGGAATATATTCCAGGGGAGAGCGTGCTTACAGGAAAACGAACAGTGCGTATTCCGGCAGTCTGCTCATTGTTGACCTTCGATGATACAACTCTGCCTGAAAGTGATAATATGCGTGCGGTAATGTTTGACGGCTGAGACAGGCAGACCGAGAGAATCATCTGGTCATTAGTGATTGAATGTTCAAGACTCAAAGGCAGAACAGCTTTTGTTCTGTTGAGAGCGTTTCCCGTTGAGCCAAAAAAGTTACTGCTTTTTATTGCATCCCAGAAGGCATCGGCAGTTGCCTGACTTCCTGCGGTTGTTGGATGGATGCCGTCACCGGTATAACTGCTGTTATTTCCCCATACCGGCCGCAGATCAACCCACAAGACTTCAGGATCTGTGCTGGCTTTGCAGATTCTTTCAACCTCAGGCATCAGGACATCCAGCTTTGGCTTCAACCCCCCCGCCATAAATCCCTGTGGCTCAGGATAACACATCCAGAGTACCTTTTTTGTGCCGTTTGCTTTCATTTTGTCCAGCAGCGGCTGCACACCGTCAAGAGCAGACTTAAGACCTTGACACTGAATATTAACAGGGTTGGAACAGTTTGCAAGAAGACAGTCATTGCCGCCGGCATCCATGATAACCCATTTCGGCTTGGGGTTTGCATTTGAGTATTGACCCGATATTTCAGAAAGTATGGCACCAGATACTGCGCCGCTGCGGAAGCTCTCGTCCTGCCTTATTACACCATCCGCCCGGGCATGGTTTTCAAGAAATTTCTTGATCTCATTGGACATGGCAAAAAACGAATCACCGATAATGAGCACATCGCTTCCTTTGATTGATTGCGACTGCACAGTTAGTTTACAAATCAACAAAAGGGCAAGCGTTAAAAGCGAAAAACGGCGCATAAGAAACCTCCTTAGTTGGTTTAGTTTTCTTTTGATAATCAGGTGTCCGAATAAAGAAATCGCCGATAATTTCATATACAGAACTAATACACTGTGATATTCAGCACTGAATGGCCAGTGATATCAAAGACATCGATCAGATAAACTCCTCTGGTGGTTCGGTTTAACGGAAATGAAACTGCTTTCACAGGCTCTTTGCCTGCTTTGAATGTACAGATAATTTTCCCGCTAAGATCCATAACCCGGATACTGCGAATCTCCTGTCTGTTTTGCAGGTGAATTTTCCCTGCTTTGTAGAATGCGGAAATGGGGGGGGAATATCCTTTACTTTGAGAGAAATAGCCGACATCAATTGAACCAGGGGCGTGAGTCTTGAAAAATGCCCAGATCTCTTCACTCGCATTGATATCCGATGATCCGAAGCTGCCCGGATAAGCATGATCCATCCCCTCGACTGTAAGTACAATTATCTCACTTTCCTGGTTGCAGACCCCGTAATACTCTTTCTTTACCTTTGAAGAAGGTTTGGATTCAGGGTAAGGCTGCGTTATCTGTGCTGTACCGGGACACCCGTTTTTCTCCACCCATTGGCTTATGTATGAAGCGAGGCCCGGAAAGGAGACTACATTGTCTATTGAACCATGAATGTGGATGATTGGAACAGGGCGTGCAGGTGAACAGGTTCTGCCAATCATGCCTCCCAGAGGGTAACCGGCTACCGGCCCTATTGCCGCGATTTTATCTGCCGCAGAACAAGCCAGCTTGTAACTCATCATGCCACCCATGGAAAACCCTGTGGCGTAAACCCGGTTACGGTCGATGCCATGCCGGGCATGCATGGTGTCAATGAGAGCCAGGAGAAAATTGACATCGGTTGATCCGGAAATATCCCACTGGCTGTTAATACCATCAGGGTAAACCACAACGAAATTTTCCCTGTTCGCCAACTGGTCGAATCTTGACATCTGGCGCTGCTGTGAACCGTTGCCGCCCATCCCGTGCATGCTTATTACCAGTGGCGGATTTTGCAGGCCAGAGGGAACATGGGCATAGAAGGTGCGGCTCTGGCCCCCTGACACAAAACTTCCGGTTTGCCCAAAGAGATTGGCCGCCAGAAACAGAATCGATGTTGTGAGTGTGATGGCTTTAAACATATAACCTCCTCAAAAACTTTTATGTTCCTGTCGGAAGAGTGTCCTTTTTCTGAACCGATACACTTCTGCTCCTGTTGCAGCCGGATATTACTTGTCAATGGCTTTGAAAAACCACGAGTCTGTTGTCGGAACGCTGATTCATATAACAGAGCCTCACCCAGTCCTCACTGCAGGCTGTGTTTTGAATCCGGACTTCATCGATTTTTCCCTTGAAAAAGCAGTATCCCTCTATTGTAGGGAAAGTAACCTCATCAAGAAACCCCCCAATGGATATATCAGATGAAGTATTTCTGGAGAGCATGTTAGGATAGTTTGTTGTTACGCTGTCAACAAGTTCACCATTACAGAACAGATACTGGGAACTACCTTTTTTTACACCGGTAAGGTATACCCATTGCTTTGCGCTTGCGGGAACTGTGGAGGATTTCCAGTTTGAACTCTGGTCAAATTCTACAAACTCCCACAGAGGTTTATCGGTCAACATGCATGTGACACGCATGTAGTACTGGTAGTATCCTTTGGAGATAATCGTACGGTA
The DNA here is from genome assembly GCA_012523595.1 of Fibrobacter sp. Lineage (NCBI taxonomy): Bacteria > Pseudomonadati > Fibrobacterota > Fibrobacteria > Fibrobacterales > Fibrobacteraceae > Fibrobacter > Fibrobacter sp. The sequence continues at coordinate 16,019 of JAAYIG010000016.1, read as the reverse complement.
AGCAAGGTCAAGGGAATCAAGATTTACCCAGGCTGAAACCGAATAACTCCCGTTTTCCGGAAAGTTGAGCTTGCTGTTTGCAGTATTGGGCATTTTTATATGGCTTGAGGTCCCATCAAACGATCTTGCTTTTCCGATAATTCCCCCGACAGCCCCCTCAGCCATCCCGTAAGCTACTCCATCGTAACTGTTGGCTGTAGCATCGTATTCATTCTGATCTCCCGCAAGATGCCATACTCCCTGAAACCCTGATGCAGTATCGAAAACTGCTGCGGCATTTGAACGGTCTTGAGCATCTTCATTTCCCCAGTACATCATTATCCACTGGAGTGAATCATTGCCAAAAAGCGTGTCGACTTTTACCCAGACCTCCGCCTGATAACTGCTTTGATCCCAGCGCTCAATCTCGTGTTCAAGCGGTGAATAGTCAGATTTTGTAAAGCGGATATCGGAGCCGTCCGGTTTCGCCTGGCTGAAATCGAAATTTTCTTCGTCAAGTCTGACAAGCAGCGGAAAATTATATACATCTCCTTTTATGTCCGCACCTGACTGGGAAGTGTTGAGAAGAACGGGATGAGAGTATTTCCATAAGGGATTTGCAATCGTGATTGTGTCGTCTGATAAAACAGTCACATTGAATTTCGTAAAAACCACACTTCCGTCATTTATGTATCTGAGTTGTGGAATAATACCCGCCGGAACAGAGTCCAGAATCACTTCGTCTTCGCCTTTTGTAAAGACTGCGATATCGGTTCCTGAAATACTAACATAGTCACCGGATGAGACATCTGTTTCCGGAAGCAAAAGGCGAATCGAGCCGGGGTTCTGAAGAGTTCCTGATGGGGCAAAAGCTGTGTCGTCCGATACTGCAATTCCAGTGAGAAGAAATCTTGTTCTTTCACTAAGGTGTACCGCCTGAATATTGTAAGAGCCGGGCTCAACGCCCCTGAAAGAATACCTCCCATGCGCATCACTGGTGTCAAGCATGGAATCAGGAATACTTTCCATCGAGACAGCATCGTAGCCAACCGGAATCAGCTTGACCTGGGTATATGAGGCTTCTTCTCCGTTTTCAAAATAAGCGGTTCCCACAACCTCTACCTCAGAGCCGCCGCCCTTGACCACTGGTGAGAGCTGCATGCAGGAAATTGAGAATAGTGAAATAATAATCGCAGAGTACAGGAGAGAGTTCATGTTTTCCCTCCTGTGTACCGTTTAGTCAAGGGAAACAATTGTGTGTTGAGCTGAAAAACCCTGTCCGGTTTTTCACTTTCCTTTGCGATCTCCATTATTCTGCGGCGGCATCTCCGGATCTCATCCTGGACAGCCGCGAAATCGTCTGTGCTGATGGAGAAAGTGACTGATGAGAGATTTGTCTCGTCTGTTCCGCTGTTGATTGCCTCCTCAGCCAGTTTCATGGTGTTGATAACAAAGTTATTGAGGGTCAGTGAACGGATCTGGTTTCCGGTGGAGATAAGAGCATCGGTTCGTATATACCGGCCCTGACTGTCTTTTTCCACAAGTTTGAGCTCAAGAAGAAGAGAAATTGCCCGGGAGACCTCTTTTTCTGTAATGGCGGGAGTAATACATCTCCCCAGTTCGGCAAAATTACTATCGGTTAACGGGAAAAACGCAAGCGTTTCCCGCACTGCTGTGTAATACCACTTATCATAGAACTGATAATGACTGGCATCGAGAATACGCACGGATGATTCCTTATAGCTCATCAGTTCCTCAAAACAGCGCCGCTTCTCCTCATGGTTTTTTGCCTGGCAGAAAAGAACCATTGACTGAAAATAGTCGCGTTCTCTCTTGTTGAGTTTAAGCACACGGGCGAGTCTGATTGCCGATGGGAGAGTGAGGTTTCTTTCCCCTTTGAGTATCCTGGTGAAATTCCCCGGATTTATACCCCCCTGTGCGCAAAGAAATCTGTAAGAGAATCGGGGGTTTTCCTTCTTCAATTCCTCATGATAATCGGAAAGAAATTTACGGAAATCAGTATAGTCAAAGATTGTGATCATGGTTTTCCTGAAACGTTACGTTTAATTTCAGAGTCTCTGTTCCTTTAACAAAACCGACAACAGTAATATAAGAAAAAAAATCTGGAAAGAAGGGAAAAAAATTATTGATGGTGTTGTAAAATGACAACAATGAAAATGCTATAAAAAGACGTATATTGGTTGAATTCAATTAGTTAAAGATGTTGTTGCGGCGGTCTTATGCATAATAGATAGGAAAATTTGACAACACTGGAAGAGGAATTTGGGGACGAGTGTGAGGAAGAGATCTGCATGTGAGGGCGCGAAGAGGGGAGGATAAAGTTTATTTGGGAAAACAGAAGTCTGGATGCCTGTTTTCACAGGCATGACGCCTCAGGGTGACGAATGTTCTTTACAGCAACATCTTTACCTTTGCGTGGTTCCTGCGGAATCAGGAACCCATCCGGAAGAAATCGTACGAAAAAATCAGGATAATATCCCCTCAATATACCACTCTCCTTCACGTCCACCGCACTTCCAGCTCCCGGCAAGGAGAAGATCTTTTCCATTAACCCATTTCCTGAAAATCACTCTGTTATCATCCTCTGTGCAGACCGTACCGGTGAAATACAGCCCGTCTTCTGATACAAGGAAATAGGTCTCCTCATCTCCCTGCTGGTATTTTACATTGATTTTTCCGGACCTGGTCCCTAAATAAAGGCTGGGAATACGGCAATAACATCGCTTCCCGTTGAAAGTCATGTAGAATGATTTCGTCACCTCAACCCGTCCACTGGTGGTTAAATCTGTTTGCAGTATCATGATCCTGTCTTAATTCTGTTAAGGTTAAATGTATCTTCAAGCAGCAGGTGTAAGACCACTTGGTGTTTTCTTGCCATGGTTGATTATCAGGTTCTGAATGCTTGCATGGATGCACAATTCGCCGCTGAAATCCTTGTGGTACCAGTTGCCAAACAGGAGTACGTCCTTATCATTGACAAAGCATTTGAGGGCGATAGTGTATTCAAGAAAGCATGATGCGATTTTCCCCTGATAATTATAGCCTCCATCCTCCGATTTCAGCATGCCACAGCATTCAGGATGACCGGCATGGGCAATGACAAGATCAATAGCCTTAAAATCAGCCCTGTTGATTGATACATCGCACGGTTGCCGCATTCCGTTTTCCTTTATCCAGATGGTTTTCTTAACCTGGAACACCTGAACTCTTTTTTTCATTAAACTCTTTCTCCTGCTTGAGATAATATGAGTTCCGTCTGCTGGCATACTGCGAATAGTGTGCCAGCAGCAAAAGAGAGCATTTTGACATCAGATGCAAATTTTCCGGCAGGAAGAGTGTAAAAGAATGTTTAGGTTGCGGGGATCAATTAAACAAAAGTTGAACCTGATTCGCTTGAATTTTTAATCAAGCGAATCAAAGTTCCGACTGTACTTCAATCTCCTGCTCAATGCCTGAGGAGAAATTCCAAGCAGTTTTGATGCTGCACTCTGGTTGCCGTTTGAACGGCTCAGTGCCTCATTTATCAATGCCTGTACGGCCTGACGAATGGTGGGGAGAGTCGATTCAAAATGTAATGGCGCGTTTTCTGCCGGAGAAACAACAGGAAACCCCTCATCCTTGCAGTCCATTCTTTCCCGGAAAACCTCCGACGAAAGGACGCCGGATGTCTGTATGCTTACAGCATCGAATACCATCGATTTCAACTCACGGATATTACCCGGGAAATCATACCTTTTAAGAAACTCTGTAAATCCAGCGGGCACAACCGGTTTTTCCTTTCCCAGAATATTACAGGCCTCGGAAAGAAAGTAATCAAACAGTACTGGAATATCATCTTTGCGATCCCTGAGAGGAGGAATTGCGATGTGGTGCGTTCTTAATCTGTGAAACAGATCACTGCGGAACTGTCCCTCGTTTTTAAGATCCTCGATGCTCTTGTTTGTAGCGACTATAATTCTGACATCTGCCAGCTTGGCTACATCTGAACCCAGAGGGAAATAATCCCTGTTCTGAATAACACGGAGGAGCTTCACCTGTGAGTTTTTGCAAAGATCCCCGATTTCATCAAGGAAGAGGGTTCCGCCGCTGGCCTGCTCGATAAGCCCCTGCCTCGCCCGGTCTGCTCCTGTAAAAGCTCCCTTTACATGCCCGAAAAGGGTATCCGAAAAAGTATTCTCATCAATACCCGCCACATTGACTGTCGCAAATTGTCCCTTTCTTTCGCTGAGGTTGTGGATCACCTGCGCGAAAAGATCTTTCCCGACACCAGTCTCTCCTGTGATCAATACCGGGAAGGGAGTACGCGCAATCGCCTCTACGTACTGGAAAAGTGAGTGCATCCGGTTGTTCTTTGTTATTATATGCTCAAATGCCTCCGGCCTCTTCAACTGACTTCCTAACAGATAATCCTTGAGGGCCTCGTTTTCGCCATGAAGCTCCCTCTGGGCAATGGCGTTTTTAAGAACAGTAAGCATCCTGCTTTCATCGAAAGGCTTTACAAGGTAATCTACCGCGCCTTTTTTAATGCACTCTACAGCCAGTTCAGCCTGATTTATGGCGGAAATCATAATTACCGGAGTTTCCGGACACTGCTCTGATATTATATCAAGAATTTCTACTCCGGAGATATCCGGAAGATTGACATCCAGTACAATGGCAGAGAACTCAAGAGCAGAGAGATACTCTTTAGCCTTATTACCGGTTAAACAAGTCACTACATTTGTGATCCCGTTTGACCGCAGAGACAAGCCGATGGAGTAGAGAAACTGCTCTTCATCATCGATAATAAAAACCGGCTTTAGTGGAAATTTACCCATAATCAATTTTCCTTCACCAGAGGTAATATCAGCTCTGCAGTAGTCCCGAATCCGGGCTTTGACTGCAGAAGAATCTTTCCCCCATGGCGCGAAGCGATATCATTGGAAACCGACAAGCCAAGACCTGTGTTTCCATTTCTTCTTTTGGTGGAAAAAAACGGATCCATAACAAAGGGAAGATCTCTGGGATCGATTCCCTTTCCCTCATCGACCACAACCGCCTTAACCAGACCTTCCTGAGGCAGTGCTGATGTAAGGACAGTGATCTTATCTTTACGTGATGACAAAGCCTGACATGAATTCATCAGGAAATTGATGATAATCTGCTGAATCTGGCTGCTATCGCCTCTCAGCAGCGGGTTTTCCGGATCCAGGCTGATTTCAAAACAGTCTGTCACCGAGTCGATGCTGTTTCTGGAAAACTCAATTGCTTTAAGCACAGAATCATTTATCCTGAAAAACTCGTCTTTTCTGTGACCGCTTTTGTCGGCGAAACTTTGCAGACGGGAACTCAGCTCCTTGATCCTGCCGCTGCCTTCAGAGATACCTGCCAGAAGTTTTTTCACCTCAACCCTGGCCTCTGTGTAGGGAAGCCCTGCAACGGAAAAGTTTCCGTTTTCCCGGTAGTAAGAGTCAAGCACAGGAAGCACATTGTCCCATGCCTTGGAAAGAATTCCGGCATTTATCGCTATAAAATTATTCGGATTTCCAATTTCATGAATGATACCTGCGCTCAGAACCCCGATGGAGGAGAGCTTATCTGCATGCAGCAGCTTTTCCCTGCTTGAGCGTAATTCATCCTCGGCGCGTTTCTGCTTAATCAGACGCTCTATCTCCCTGGCAGCAGCCTTTAAAAGATCCTTTTCCTCATCCAGCAGACACATCTTCTCTTTACTTTTTTTATCAGGATAATATCCCACCTCAAGAAACCCGGCTTCATCACCTGCAGAAAGAGAAATTTTCAGGAGACATGATGAAACGGTGAAGTTTGAAGTACAGACATCGAGATTTCCAAACACTATTCGGGCATAACATGACTCGGGCCTCTGAAGTGAGGGTGGGATAGCGTTTGCAACAGAAAGCAGCAGTTCCTCAAGAGTGGAATCGGATGAATGCCGGATGCTCAGAATATTGTAAAGACAATTAAGCTCCTTTATCCTCTCCTGCAGGTCACATAACAGACGATGCTGTTCCTTTTGAGCAGCGATTCTATCCGAAATATCTATAAAAGAGATCATCATGCAGACTGTCTCGCCACTCTCTTCTGTCAGTAAAGTCGCTGATGCCTGTACAGGGAATTCACCCCCTCCTTTGCGAAAAGCAACCATCTCTCCTATCCAGCCGCCTTTGTCCTGAAGCTTTCTCTGGATTTTTCTTTTCCTGTCCTTGAATCCGCAGAATCTGCTTATCTGCTCGCCAATGACCTCTTCCTTGCTGTCATATCCCCAGATACTCAGAAAAGCATCGTTTACATAAACGATTCTGTTCCGGGGATCCGCAAACATGATTGGTGAGATGGAAGAGGAGATAGCGGCTGCAGCTATCCAGGATTTCTCAGGAGGCAAATCAGAAAGCTTTGTGCTCAGTTTTATCTTTTCTCTCTTCATTCGGTGCCGTTTCTGTTATATACAATTCGATACTGCAGCGTTTTAATTGAATATTGAATGTCATCTGAGGTTCTCTTTTCCGCAGGTTGTATGCGAATAGATCCCAGTTATCGATGTCCGCTTCTGTGATATTGAAATCGGGGAATTCTTCCTGTATCTTCTCCCTGCACCTCAGTAACGCAGATCTGCATTGAGAGGGGTTTTCAGGATATTTACCCGCTTTGTAAACCACACTCACATAACCGCTGGCAAGACCGGAGACCCTGAAAACAGCATGCAAATTCATGCTGCAGACACTCTGCAGCTCAGATTCAAGAATGCGTGCAAAAGAAGCCGCAAATGAACCGATCTCCCTGATCCGATCTCTGCTGATCATGCTTTTTCAGAGCCTGCTATTGCCGTATCAATATATGTTGATTGCAACTTTCCTATCACCCCGTTAAGATATATTAATTGAACTTCCGACATCAACATATGTTGATGTCGGTTATGGCTGCTTGACGGAGATAACCTTGAACTTTCTTACTCCTCCGGGAACTTTCCACTCGATCTCATCACCTTCTCTATACCCGATAAGAGCGGTCCCTACCGGCGCCAGAATTGATAATTTGCAGGTATCAGCATCGGCCTCCCAGGGATAAACCAGAGTGTAACTCATCTTTTCACCATCCTCCATGTCCTGGATCTCAATTACAGAGTGCATGGTTATCACATCATCAGGTAATTCCTCCCTGGAGACAATTTTTGCCTTTGAAATCTCTCCTCCCAGGGCATTACTGTATTGCCTGCCTGCAGATTGGTCGTTTGAAAAGATCTTCTTCAACCGTGCAGCATCGGAATCCAGCAGGATAAGCTCTTTGACGCTTTCATTTCTCATGTAAATATTCCTCCATAGGTTGGTAAAAAAATGATTTCCAAAGGTATTGCAAAAGTCGTGCCGAACCGTAACTGCCATAAATTCAATCTGTTACAAAGGTAGAAAAAATGGAATATCAACAAATGTTGATGAATTACCGGACATCCTTTATCCGTAATCTATTTGAGGGTTATAAAAGATGTCTATCTAAACATGGAGGTAAGCATGCGGAGACTGCATTTCGAACGGATAATACAGGCGCCGCCTGAGAAGGTCTGGGATGCCATTGTAGATGAAAGGAAATACCGGGAGTGGACAAGTGCTTTTCATGAGGGCTCCTATTTTGAAGGTGGATGGGAAAAGGGAGATCGTATCCGCTTTCTGGCAACCAATGAAAAGGGGGAAAAAGAGGGGATGCTTTCGGAAATAGAGGATGCCAGAAAGTACGATTTCATCTCGATAAAGCACCTTGGTATAATATCAGGGGGAGTAGAGGACAGGACAAGTAATGAGGCTAAAAGATGGGAATCCGCCCACGAGAACTATACCTTTAAAGGGGTAAACGGGGGAACAAAGTTCGAAGTGGATGTGGATACGGATGATAATTATGTCGGGATATTCAGCAAAATCTGGCCCGAGGCATTGAAGAAGCTGGAGGAAGTCTCGACAACTGATTAACGGTATTGTTTTTCTGATTAAAGGATTTTCTTGATTTTAGATAGAGAATAGAGTTTCGTGTTATTGATACATCATTGTATTGCGGCGAAAAAATAATGATTCCGGTATCGAACCTGAACCGGAAACAAACAGTTGAGGCTCAAAGTCTGTTTCCTTATTTAAAATCAAGAAATCCTTTTGAATATGTGTGAAATATCAACTTTTGTTTACCCGGTTCACTCAGAATTAACCTTTTTTAACCTTCTTCTATGTCAAATTGCTTCACAGCGGCTGCTTTAAGGGACTGAATGTTCCGGCACGCATTTCGCATATCACTCCCCGGATAAAAAGAGGGTATAATTACGACTGTATCCTGTGAAGCAAGTGGAGGAGGTTAAAAATGGTAAAGCAGGAAATCTGGTCTGTTCAGGAAAAAAATCTCCTGAATGAAATGACAAATCGTCTGTTTATTGCGGGTAAGAATGATCTGCAGCAGAAATTGAATAAGAATCTTACTGCGCTCGAGTATCAGGCTATTGCTCTCTCACTTTACCCGTCTATTCTCGAATCGAACCGTATCGGAGGTTCAGAGCGGAACCTTGAAACGCTTGTTTCAGTTTTATCTGAGAGATATTGTGATGAGAGTATCTTTGTGATGCCGACAAGAGCAATCCTGACCAGAAGCTATGAGATAGGTAAAATCAATCTTCTTTATATGATAAAGGAGATTACCAGAGTGCTCGATATTAAAGATCCTGAGCTGGATCCGTTTCCTTTTATCATGAACCGGATGCTCTCTATAATGACTGAAGATGTTTTACTTGATCTGTTGAGTGGTCCATTGCGCAGCAGTGCAAAAACTTTTGCAGCAGCCGCATTGGCTCAGATCTGGGAGGGTCGGATATCTGCCGAGTCGATTGCGTTCAGCCCTGAGCTTCGAAACATGTGGATGATCAGGCTGAATTCTATCCCGGTCTACGGTACTCTTTCGGGGATTCATGAATATATCAGCCTGTGTAAAAATGCCGACAAAGTCTGTCTGGAGTACATATACCATGCAAGTGAGTTTCCCGATGAGTCATCGGCGCTTGAGGAATTCCTCTTTGGCCTTACCTATGAGGAGCTTTGTGTTGTAAAGGAATACATGTCAAGATCAAAACAGACATGTACCAGCCAGAAAGAGGTTGCAACGATACTGGGAAAAGAAACGCTTTGTTTAAGCAGCAAAGATGATGATCCGCTTCAGTTGTACCGGTTCTACAACCATCGTCGGAGACACGCGATGTCGAGGAGATTTTCAAGAGACAGAGGACCGATACGTACTTTTGAGGAAAATTTCATGGCATTTCTTCTCATGGACGGAGGGAAAAAGAGAAAGAGAAAAAGAGAAAAAAAAGCTGTCTCCTAATGAGTGCTGATAGATTTCTGTTTTCCGGAAACTCTGCTCAGGTTTAGAATGCAACTGTAATCCGGGGTTCTCTGTGATCAATAAGATAAAAGTCTTTGCTTTTAATACTTTACTGCTTGTAACAGGAAGTCTGCTGTGTGCAGTGGCGGTTAAAACCATACTGCTTCCGTTTGGGTTTTTGTCAAGTGGAGTGACCGGGTTATCACTGATAATCTACAACCGGTGGCAGATACTTCCTGTAGGGCTGATTTATTTCCTGATCAATGTTCCGGTGTTTATCGCCGGTTTTAGGATTATCGGATTCAGATTTATTGCCTATACTGCCTGGGGAATGGTGATTTATTCGGCAATGCTCTTTATTCCAGAGGTTGGTATGCCCACAAACGATAAGCTTCTGGGGGCAATACTTGCCGGTGGAATGTCCGGCACCGGTGTGGCAATCATGCTGAGATCTTATGGCGCTGCAGGGGGATCTGAAATAATTTGTGTAATGCTTCAGAGGCTTTTGGGAATATCACTGGGGGCCGGAAGCATTTTTCTTAACCTGATAGTATTATCCATATCGCTGCTTCTGTTTCCTCTGGAAAATGTGCTGTACACCTTCGTTTACATTATTATTTCAGCCAGAGTGACAGATATAATCTTCCGTGCGCTGTCGGCAAGGCGGGCAGCGATGATTATCTCCTCTAACTGGAAGGAACTGCTGGAAGAGATTACAAAACAGAAAAGGTGGCAGGTTACTTTACTTTACGGCAAAGGCGGGTTCCTTGGTGTCGAGAATCCGGTGCTTTACTCAGTGGTAAACAGATCCAGCATTCCGTCATTGAAGGCTCTTGTAAAGAGAAAAGATCCCGGAGCATTTATTACGATAATGGATGCTTTTGATGGTACAGGAGAGTGTGCCGGCAATTGAATGCGTACATCTGTCAGATTGTTTCAGAACAGCTTTAATCCAAGTTTTAATCCAAAAGCAATCGTGGCTTTCTCGACCTGAATCGATTGCCTTTGTAATGTATCGTTCCAGTAATACTCTCTGTCATTTTCCCAGTACCACTTTGATGCGTTCTTTGGCCCCAACCGCCCTTCGAAGGCATTTGCCAGGTTCAGAAAATCGATATACAGATTACAGTGATCGATAAAAGGGTGATCGATTTTATTGAAGAACTCTATTTTACTGTCAAGGCGTTTATAGGCTTTAACCCGTTTTATTTTTTCTGAAAATACCAATTCCTCATTTTTCATTTCCAGGTCCCTGAAAGGCAATCCGGCTGCAAAGTACCCGTAGAGAAACAGGTTGACCCTGCCGGAAGTGGTACTGAGTCGCAGGACGGATTTATTTGACCATGGGATGTCATATTCGAACGGGTAACGGGTGTTTTTGACAAGACGGTAAGATTTCCCGATATTCTGAAATGTAGAGAACCCGATGTTTTTTCTGTTGATTTCAGCAAAGAGACCCGCTCCTGCGGAGATAAAACGGGTTTCACAGTCAGGGTCCCACATGATTTTTCCGGGAATATCGGAAAAAGCGGGATATTCACTGGAATATCTGATATGGGTCTGGGCAGTCAAATTGATGAGACCCTTGAAAAATGAAAATTTCAGATCATTTAATTGTGAATATGTCATGTATTTGTCATGACGGTATCTGGAATCGGGAAGGCCTCTGATATCCGGGAATGATGACATGGCGCCGATACTTCCTGTGTATTGAAACCATGTGCCGGAATAGCTGCACCAGATCCGCGGGTCAAAGAAAATATCGATGCCGGGTCCGTTGATACAGGATAGAATATCAGTACCGAAATAAAATGGCGGATTTCCACCCTTTAAACCGGTGCTCAATGTCCCTCTGAATTCAGTTTCACCGGATCTGTAATCTTCGTAAATTTCCCGGTTGATTGAGCGTGAACTGTCAAACGTAAGTTTCCCATCCCATTTCATCGTTTCCACCGAGAATTTTGAATGGATGTCAAGTCCGGTCGATTCCCATTCCCATGGGCGCATCTCTCCGGAGAGGATCAGGTTGTTTCTTTTTACCTCTTTAAGAGGGATAACAGGGCCGTATTTTTTGCCCTCGAAAAATTGCTGTGAAGAACCGCCAATGGTGATCTCGCGGAGAAGCGTGTGATTGTGAAGTTCCAGAGTGCTGGAGAAAAGTCCCCAGTGTATGTTCCTTTCATCCCTGTTTCCTGATGCCTTGTAAGTATCGAGCGCATACCAGAAATGGTTTTTCAGCTTTGAACTGTGAATTTTATGTAAAGTTGTCAGGCAGATATCGTAGAAAGATCCCGGAGGAGAATATCCCAGTTTCGCGGAATCACTGAATACAAATGGTGAAAGGGGAGAGTTACCATTTCCCCACGCGGAATTCTTCCAGCGCATCATCAATTCGTTTGATTTCCGTATCCCGATTTGAACCAGATCATCCCCATTCCGTAAAGGAGCCGAGAGGAGCGTTTCCCAATCGAGAATCCCGATATTTCCAAGAATATTCAGTTTTCCTCCAGGGAGTCTGGGTATAGACGGCTCGATAACAGTGAGACCTCCGGGTGCATCACAATACTCACCGGCTCCATCGGTGATAAACTTTACATTTTCGATGGATGAGAAGATTGTTCCGGTGCGGTCCGCGAAAGAATGCAGGCCGAAATGAACCGGATTGAGCATGGGTACACCTGCAATTGTGAACAGGTTATCATAAAGACCGCATCCCCGTACAAGCTTGGCGGAACCGGTTTCAGGAAGCCGGTCGACACCAGGCTGGAGATAGAGCAGTTTGCTTATGTCATCGCTGAGCCCGAATCGCTGCTGCTGAAAGGTTGTTGATATGTTTTTGACGGATCTGCTGTCTGTAACTACCATAGTGTCCAGGTTGGCAGAAACAGAGTCAGGGGAAACTGTGAAGATCAGAAGGCTTGAAAGCAGGTTCAGGTACAATTGATACAATCTCCAGGTTCCAGGTAAAGCATTGAGAACAGGTTTAAACAAGATATAATAATTATAATAAACACCGTTTCTTCTCTTGAAAGCAAGAAAACCTGAAAATCTGGAAAATTATCCGTAACTGGCAGAGTGGGGCTGCGATTATTGCATTCAAGATGCTCAGCGCTTCTCATCACAGGACCTGATTTATTGATTTACTTTCAGGTAAAAAGGCCGGGAATTTGTTGAAGAACAGTTCAACAGATTTTATTCCCTTAACATCAAAAAAAGACAATAAACTATTAAATTATAAGTATGATACTCACTTTTACAATCCGGCTATTATAACCTCAAAAAGGAACCGGTCTTATGATTAACAGATTTAAGCAGATTACCCCGGTAGTTCTGATTCTCGGAATGTTAATAAGTACCGAGGCTCAAAATACATTGAGTCTTTCTATAGATGATGCAAAATCAACTATTAGAAGGGCAATTTACGGAGCGCTTCTGGAGAACTGGGGGCGCGGTATCTATGGCGGCCTCTATGTCGGCAGGAACTCATCCATTCCCAATACAGACGGGATGCGAAATGATATTATCGAGGGATTCAAAGAGTGTGGAATATCGAATCTGGAGTTTCCGGGTGGATGTTTTGCGGATGATTACCACTGGCGTGACGGTGTTGGAAATGTAGGCAGCAGACCGGGCGGGGATGGCAGAAATGGAATGGGGACTGATGAGTACATGAAGCTCTGCCAGCTTATCGGTGCTGAGCCCTATATCTGTGCTAATTTAAAGACTGGAACTCCTCAGGAGATGGCAGACTGGATTAACTATGTAAATAACAACCCCCAGCATCCGGAGTGGCATGTGAAATACTGGAGCATGGGGAATGAGCCCTGGGGTTGTGGTGGAAACTTGAATGCCACTCAGTTTGCCGACCAGTACGCACAATTTGTGGCTGCTGTGCCGGAGATACCGGGAAAGCCGATGGTCAGGATAGCCGGTGCGGGGACCTGGGATGCCGGCTGGGTGAAAACAGTTTTTGACAAGAATCCCGGTAAGGTGGATGGTTTTTCAGTGCATAGATACCTGGTCAATGACTGGGACAATCTGGCAGGCCCAAGTATCAATTATTCAACTTTTCAATACCACCAGATCATAAATCTGGCTTATGGAGTTCCTGACTTTATCAAGTCTTTTGATCAGGCGATGGACAAGTATGATCCGGAAAAGAAATTCGGGTTGATGTATAACGAATGGGGAGCATGGTATCAGGAGATACCTGGACAGGGGTACACTTTTTCCCAGAGCACGGTAAGGGATGCTCTGATTGCGGCGATTCATCTCAATTCTTTCAACAATTACTGCGAGCGGGTACACCTGGCATGTGTGGCGCAGCCGGTAAACGTGATTCAGGCGCTTTTCCTGACCGATAAGAATGACCAGACCAGGATGGTAAAGACTCCGGTTTTTTATACTTTCAAGATGTTCAAGGTACATCAAAACGCAAAGAAAATTCCGATCACTTTGCAGTCAGAGTCTTTCAAACAGAATGTCAATGGTACAAACTTCAACTATCCCTACCTGACCGCATCGGCATCTCTTGACAGCAATGGTATAGTGAATATCACCGTAAGCAACAGTGATCTTACAAACTCCAGGAATCTTCAGATCAATCTCAACGGTTCCAAAACTTTTTCCTCGGTTAAAGGAGAGATCATAACAGCCAATGAGGTGACCGCGTACAATGATTTTGGAAAGCAGGAACTGGTAAATATCCAGCCTCTTTCAAATGACAAGTTCTCTCTTTCCGGAAAGACACTCACAGTGCAGGTTCCGTCAAAGAGCGTAATTCTTCTGTCATTGACACCGGTATCAACAAGAGTGATTCCATCAGTTTCCAGACACTCTGTTGAGCGTGATTTTTCAATAAAATCGACCGCTGCAGGAAGCATCACAATTGACTATACGACCGTTTCCAATTCTCCTGTAAAGTTCAAACTGTTTGGTATTGACGGCAAGGTTGTGGCGGAAAAATCAGTAACTGCAGGACAGGGCAGCAGAAATCAACTGACCTGGCAGCCAATGAACAGAAACATGGGTAACGGGACGTACATTTTACGCGCGGAGATTGATGGCGTTTCTGTAAGCAGGATGGTATCTTTACTTCCCTGAGTGCAGATGCTTTCAATAATGGGGCAGGCATCGGTACCATTTTCGGTATCGATGCCTTTTTTTTATACCTGAAACCTGATCAAGGTATATAGGATAAATGTAGTTTTGTGTTGGATTATTATAAAAATGCTGCTTTGATAATACTTTCCCATTTTCTCATCTCGGCACCTTATAATATTTCTACATACCCTTCCGAACCATTTACACGAATTCTTTGCCCATCTCTAATCAGCCTTGTGGCGTTTTCCACGCCTACAACCGCAGGCAAACCGTATTCTCTGGCAATTACTGAACCGTGTGTCATCATTCCACCCACTTCCGTCACCAAACCATTGATAGACACAAATACTGGTGTCCAGCTTGGGTCGGTAAATGTTGTGACCAAAATATCACCTTCCTCTAAAGTGGCGTCCTCAATTCTCAAAACGACTCGTGCGCGCCCCTCAATGGTTCCAGAAGAAGCGGGTATGCCTGCCAAAGCACCTTTAGGGATATTGCCGGTGTCGTATCCACCGGAAAATACCTCGCCTTCGGAGGTTATGATACGCGGAGGTGTCAATTTTGTATAGGTTTCGTATTCCTCTTTCCGCTTCGCGATGATATTGTAATCCACCCGGTTGGTACGAACGGCCTCCCTGAATTCTTCAAAAGACAAATAGTAAATATCTTCCTTATTGCAGACTACTCCTTTTTGTACAAGGTTTTCAGACTCCCTGAGCAAAGCCTGTTTGATTACCCAGTAATACCCGATCATGATATATTTCGGGTATTCCCGGTAGCCGATAAAATTGCGCAAAATGCTGATCTTTTTCCTGGCCTTCCTGGCTTTTTGTTTTCCACCGGGCAATTGTTCCAAACGGCTCAGAAGATCATGTTCCTTCTGCTTTACTTCCAATTGTCCCTGTTTGGTTCTGGCGCCATGGGCACCCGGCTTAAAGTTTTTGATGTTGCTGAGAATCGTGGGAATGAGGGCAGTCGGTTGTTCGCTGAAACGGGGCCTTGTGATATCGATCTCACCGGGGCAACGCATACCATATTTTTTTAAGAATCCCTGTATGGATTTACTGACAGCGTTGCCACCTTTCAGTTTGGATAGATCCTCAAAAAAGGTTTGATCTCTGGCATGCTTAAAATACTCCATCACCTCCTGAGATTGCCGAACAACATCCGCTACATCCAGCAGTTCCAGCCCCATTTCGGAAGTAACATTGTTGGCAGCCGATTTGGAAAGTGAATCTGCTGCGTTTTTTTCACCCAGCCACTTTTCCATTTTTTTATTGATCCAGCCGTACGCCAAAGTCCCGGCGTAAATTGCTCCCATGCTTTGCGGATCATACATAGCTTTTTTTAATTTCTTCAGTTCTTCTTTGGTGAGAGCAAACAGCTTATCGCCGGACAGGTTTGCGATCCTTTGCTGCAGTTCCCGTATATTCGCCTCGTTCCTGGACATCAGGGTCTGAACGATGGACGGGTTGTTATTGCGGAGTATCTTGATAATTTGAACAAGCAGTCCTAATGAAAAATACCCTTTACTCAAACTGGTAAGTCCTTTACCCTTGCGTGCTAATGAT
>JAAYIG010000015.1 GCA_012523595.1 Fibrobacter sp. | reverse complement strand
CGATAAATGCCACCGATAAATGCCGCCGATAAATGCCGCCGATAAATGCCGCCGATAAATGCCACCGATAAATGCCACCGATAAATAACGCCGATAAATAACGCCGATAAATAACGCCGAAAATAACGCCACAGAAAATCTGGCACACAAATAGCGTCATAAATCTCTAACAGAAACCAGCCTGACACACAAAGGAGGTATATCGATGCATCCGGAATTCTACGAGCAGATCCGCACAGAGCACAATGAGGTAAAACAGATACTTAACAGGATGTTAAATTCAAGCCCCAGCCGTCGGGAGACTCTCATAAAAGAGCTGAAAGTCGCCCTGGTCCCTCATCTGGAGGGTGAAGAGAAGGTCTTCTACCCTGTGCTTGACAGCAAGAGAGAATCGCACGAGATTATACTCGAGGCACTCCTGGAGCACCGGATTGCCCGCAATCTCTTCAACGAGCTTATGGATTTAAATGTTGATGCTGATGACTGGATTGCAAGGACGAAGGTGCTGAAGGATATAATCGAGCATCATATCGAGGAGGAGGAATCGGAAATTTTCCAGGCCGGCGAAAAGCTTATCTCCCATGAGCAGATTTCTCAAATTTATGAGAAATATATTCAGGAGGAAAAAGGGTTAAAGGACAGACTGGCAGCGTAAGATCGCGGATTGATAAAATTAGAATACCTGGAATAATGATTCAGAGATGCTAAAAAGGGTGTAAAGGAAATGGCGCAGACGGGATTGCTTGACAATAAGACAATACTGCGTTTTTCACACGCCTTAAGCGGGGGCGGTGGGGTTGAGGTTCATATCGATAATCTCAACAGGATGCTTCTCTCCCGTAATGCGGTAAAGATTCTCTATCTGTATCTTCCTGAGGAGGATGGGGTTGAGATTACGGAGGAATCTGCAGGAAGAGGGACTCTGGTTAAAATACCTCTTAGGGTAGACAGGTCATCCAGTGTTCCTTTCAGAGAAGGTCTCAACCGTTATCAGCACAATCTTTTCATTTCTTTTTTCAGGAAAACCTACAGCAGGTTTAAGTATCTCAATCAATATGTGCTTTATAAGGCAGGGAAGCAGATGTTTATGCCCTATTTCAGGGAGGTGTCCGGTTTTAAGGAGGTTTTAGCCGGTCTTTTCAAGGAGCATAAGGTTGATCTTATTGTGAATCATTTTCCAGGCGGAAGGGATAGTTTACAACTGATGGCCGCTGCTGCAGAGGTCAATATCCCGGTGCTTATAATCAATCATTTTGATAATGCATGGTTTAATTACTTCCCGATCCGTCAACAGGTTGACAGAACCCGGTATGTATCAGGTGTGACAGGTATAAACATACCGGGATATCTGCGCCGGAGATTTATCAATATATCCAATGGAGTAGACACCGATTATTTTGATCCCTGGAAGGTGTCTTTCAGAACGGTTTCCCAATATCCTGTGTTGCTTCTTCCTGCACGTATATGGCCCATGAAGGGTCATCTGGACCTCCTTCAAACCGCTCATATGCTTAGAAGTAAAGGGATAACCTGTTTTCTTGTATTTGCAGGCCGGTGTGATTCCGATTCTTTCAGAGAGGAGCTTTACACCTGGATAAAGAAAAAGGGAATGAAAGATCAGGTCATGTTCACCGGGCTTGTGAATCATGACTCTTTGCGTCAGTACTACAGATCAAGCACACTTGTGGTTCTTCCCACATATCAGGAGGGGTTTGGAAGGGTTGTTGTTGAGGCGCAGTCGATGGGGGTTCCTCCGGTGGCTTACGATGTCGGGGGACTTAAGCAATCATTAATCAAGGGGAAAACCGGAATATTGGTTAAAAAAGGGGACAGAAGGGCATTGTGTGAGGCTATCGAAGGGCTGCTGAAGGATGAGAAGAGGAGAAAGGAGATGGGCAGGGAGGGGAGGAATTTTGTGGAGAGGGTTTACAGTCTCAGGTCATTGGTGGAGCGTCATGAGAGGGTTTACGAGATGATAATACGGGGAGAGCCGGCAGTAAAGTTGAACGGGATGATTGATGAGGAGATGAGGGGGCATTTTGGTGCCACTTAAAATATCCGTTGCTTCTGAACCTTCAAAAAACACTCATTAGACTACACTCATTAAGATATTCGAATTTGTAGGGTAAAATTGATCAAAATTTTAGAAAAATAAGTATATCCTATGGGAAATTGTCTGAACTTAATCTGATTAGACGATTTTCTATGATTTAAGGGTAAGATTTTTCCTCAAAAACTCGTCGAAATTACAACACTCTATTCTTAAGAGGGCACAACGCAGATACGCTGCCTTACTTCTTTTCCTTACCTTTCATCCCTGGATTGAAAATGTTTACCTGGTTCCTTCCGTGCTCCTTTGAGAAGTAAAGCGCCTTGTCTGCATTATCGATAAGCTCCTGTTGAGAGGAGGCAAGAGAGGGAAACGTGGCGCATCCTATACTTACTGTGACCCTGAGTTCCCTGTCAAGGGATCTGATGATGTGATTCTCAATTGTTGTGCGGATCCGTTCGGCTGTAACCAGTGCACCCTGTTCAGCTGTCTCAGGGATAATAACAGTAAACTCCTCTCCGCCATATCTCGCTGCGACATCATTGATCCGGATAGATCTGCGGATACAGGCGGAGATCTCTTTAAGCACCAGATCACCGACAGGATGTCCGTAGGTGTCGTTAAAGGATTTGAAGTGATCGATATCCATGAGGAGAAGGGAAAGAGGCCTTTTGTATCTTCGGGAGCGCTCAATCTCTTTTGACAAGATTTCCTGGAAATGGCGGTGGTTCACAAGTTCCGTGAGCCCGTCTGTTGTAGCAAGCCTTTCCATCTGCTGGTAAAGCAGTGCGCGAGTAAATGCAACCGATGCGTTCTCCACAATAGTGGCCATCACCTGTTCAATTTCACCGGAAAACTGGTCTGCAATTGAACTTTCGACAGAAAAAAGCCCTCTGCACCTCGATTCATCATCGGTAATCGGAAAAATAATAAGAGACCTGAGATAAGGGTTGGGGATTTCATCGGGCATGAACCTGTAGTATTTAGATTCATAAAGCCTGAAATCCTGAATGTTGATCACTTTACGTTTCTGCAGGGCATAGGAGTAGATACCTGAATTGAGGTTAAACTCCATTCCCTCATGGATGTCGTTTCCCTCTCCGTCAATTCTGCTTAATACCGCGCATTTCTTTTCCATATCGTAGATAATTGCGATCTGGCGGGTGCAGGGGGTCACCATCGGGATCATCCTGAAGAGCACATCGAAGACATCATTCACCTTCAATGCCGTTGTAAAGTGATGGCTTGTCTGATAAAAGGTCTTGAATGTATTGGCCATCCTCTCCTGAAATATTCTCATCCTGGCATTTGAGATAAGAGCTGCAGCTAAACCCGAAAACCTGCGGAGTATCTCCTTGTCCTGATCTTTGAACGCAAGTTTATCAAGGCTGTCGAGTAATAGCACTCCCAGCAGTTCATCTTTATCGGAGATTATCGGAACAGCCAGTATGGAATTTATCTCTACACTATCAGAGTAATATAGAGTTTCAGAGTTGTAGTTGGAGAAATTGCCGCTCATAAATGAGCGTTTTTCAGAACCGATTTTTCCAACCACACCTTTTCCCAGGGGAATCGAAACTCCTTTGATAATATTCATGCTTCTGGACTGGTAAGAATTAAGAATAAAGACTCTGTTTACCGGATCATAGATAAAGGCAAGCGCTGAGTAGGCTTTGAAATTCCTGCTCATGAAATAGACGACACTGTACAGCAGATCCTGCACATCATTTTCTCCGCTGTGAATCAGTCCGGAATTACTGTCGATAGTAAACATTCGTGTTCTGGTCAGGTTATCGTAATCCTCTGATCCGGTGAGGTCCTCATTCTGGGACATTTCGGACTTTTGCGGTTTTCCCCGGGAGGGGATCTCTTGTCCTTTGTTTTTTATCAGGGAACCCGGGGAGAGAATCGAGGTGAAGAGACCTGCTGCAAAGAGGGGGGCAAAAGCATAAGCAGAGGCAAGGGCGTATTCAGAGAGGACAGAAAGTATTGCCTCTATGCCTTTCCCATAGTTTATAAAGGCTAAATGGGATAGCTCAGCGGCAAGCAGACAGAAAAACGGGAGAATCCAGGTGAATCTTTTCCCCATCAGTCCAGATGCGACAATTACAAAAAAGTAAAGCATCGGGATTGTGGTTGTAAGTGTTTCAGGGGAACTGGAGATAGAAAAATACCGTGCGGAAAATGACACTGCTGCAAGGGCGAAAGAGGCTGTGAGGGAGAGATTCCAGTGAGGTTGCTTCATTTTCAACAGAGCAAAGAGGAGAATTGCAATTGACGGGATAGAGGCAGTGATTTCAAAGGAGAAGGGGAGAGCAGACAGGAGGCCGTCGCCGGCACCCGAAGCAGTGATACCCAGGAGGGAGCCGAAAAGAATCCATTCAAGAGCAACGACCAGTTTTTTAAGCATATCCAGGATATCCTTGAGTTGTTTCTGTGTTCACGGTATTTTAAATTTGTACCTGTGATATCCGTTTTTTTTTACCGGATATTCATTGAACTGAGAATTATGGTAAGAGATAACAAGGTATCATACTATTTTATAATACCATGGGAAAAAAAGCAAAGGGTTTGGGGTACCTGAAGAGATCGCTGATTAAAATGATGGGCCGATCCGGTTCGGAGGCGTTTTTCTCTTTTCTTCTTCCAAGGGAGAAAAACGATCCGTTCAGTTTTCCGGTTGATACCAAGTCTGTAAAAGAGATCATAGTGATTCTTCCATGCACACCTCTTGAGGTTCTTTATCAATTGCGGAATCTGGTATCCATTGTTTCAGTTTTCAGTCATGCAGGAGTGACAATTTTCTCTGAGCGCTCTGTTTCATCGTATATCAGGATGATTCCGGGGCTCAATGTGGTGGAGTTTGATGATGAGGAGCGATGGGGATTTTCCTCCTCGTTTTTTTCCAGAATGAAGGAGTATAGCGGCAGAGCAGATCTTTGTATTTTGCTGGATAGAACTCCTGATCTGGCGTTTTTATATTTAATCGGTATATCAGAGGCACCGGTGCGAGCGGGGTATTTTGAAGCAGGGAGACATCCGTTTCTGAATATCCGCGTAATTTCAGATGATTCAAACACTTATCTCCCTGAGCGAAATCTCACCATGGCTCGTCTTTTCGGGGCAAAACCGCTTAAAATCCGATGGAGTGTAGCGCGGAAGACATCCGATGAACTGGATCAACTTTTTAAGGAGATGAAGGTATCCAGGGAGGATAATCTGGTGGGGGTAGATGCGCAGTTTTTTATCAGGAGATTTGGAAAAGAGTGGACAGGGTTATTGCTGGAGAGATTGAAGAATCTAAATGAGGGAAAAACGTATCTGTATTTTGATGATAGTCTGGAAGATACGGAAATAGAGTGGTTAAATGGTCAGCCGTTTCCTGTTGTAACTGAACTGCCGATTTCCAGAACTGCAGCTCTGGTGAGCAGCTCTAAAGTTCTAATTACTGGAAATTCAGTGCTTTACGCATTGGCATCGGTTATGGGAACTCCTGGAGTGGGTTTTTTCCGTGATGAGGAGATAAAGATCTATTGCCCTCAAACATCGACACTTAAGGGAATTTTGTATGATGAGATTGCCGGTAAGGGATCGGTTGATGAGGTGATTGGGTTTGTTACTCAGTTTATTGCAGGACAGTAGAGTAAAGTTTTTTCTTGCATATATAGCCTCGCAGGTAGTTAGCTCGGAATCGGCATCGAGATCCCTCAGATTTGATAACCCCTGAATTGTTTTTCATTGTATTTACCTGGATATGAATCTTTTACGATTTCTGACTTTCCTCAGGGGTGAAATGTTTACTCTTAATCTCTAAACCTTAGTATCTGTCCTCAAACCTTAGTAGCAGAAAAACCAATGACCATATAACCTTATTTACCTTATTAATGAATTAACGAAAACCAGAAAAGGAAGTCATTAATTCACCTCCGGGGTGAGAGAATGGTTTAAGCGATTAAGTTAGATTCACCCCGCAGGTGAATTAGTGACATAAGGTGCCATCCAAAAATCATCGAATAAGATGATTCTGCGATCCACATAAAAGTAAAAAGATAGTCTGTCCCCAATTTTTCCGGAGCTGGTACCGGTACCGGAATCGAGATCCCTCAAATTGATAACCCCTGAATTTGTTTTACGATGGAATTTTCCTGGACAGGAATCTTTTACGATTAAATTGCTTACCTTCCTCAGGGGTGAAATGTTTACTCTTAATCTCTAAACTTTAGTATCTGTCCATAAAACCTTAGTAGCAGGCAGAAATACCAAATGACCATAACCTTATTACGAAACATGAAAATCGAGTACCATAGAGAGCACCCTTAAAGAGAAAAAAAAAGTCCGGCCCGGTTTTATTTCCGTGAGTCACCTCCGGGGTGAAAAAATGAAATTGCAGGGGACGGACTATCTTTTTCTATTTTTTTCAACTGTTTCACCTCTGGGTAAATCAATAACTTAAGCGCTGAAGTTGCTGATTCATCTCTGAGGTGAGTTATTCGACGGGATCAAGGATAAAGATGAGGATTATAAGCCTAAGTCTTTATAGTACAATGAGATAGGGAATATTAACCTGTATGTAATATGTTTTCTTTTCAGCATACGTAATTATTTAAATCACAAAGACTTAAGTCATAAATTCACCTCTGAGGTGAACTTTTTCCTTAACCAATTAAGTTGTTGATTCACCTGGGTGAATTGGTGAGTTAATCGCTTAAATTAAAGCTGCCGGTTACGGTTTAGGTCAATTAAAAAACACCACCCTCAATTACTCTCTCGCTGTCCAGTCAATCTCAGGATTTTTTACAAACGCCTCAATCTCATCCCAGACACGTCTATTCCCAAGTGCATCATTGTGCCCTGTTCCCTTCAGAAGCACCCATTTTTTCAGTTGGGGGCAGTTCGATGAGAGAGATTTGCTCTGGTTGATGGAGATCCGGCGGTCAAATTCCCCATGAAGCATAAGGGTGGGGACCTCAAGGGATGAGATAACTTCAATTGTGTTGAAATGATCTTTGAGCATTTTTTTGTTAATCCACTTAGGGAACCTGTTGGCTGCAACAGAATCGTATGTTGCCCATGCGCTGATCAATACCACCCCATTGATATCCCGGAGATTGTTTAGGGCAGTCTGAACTGCAACTGCAGCCCCCATCGACCATCCGCACACAAATTTGGGATTTGGCGGGAAATTTCTGCTGATCCATTTAAAAGCCGTATCTGCTGCTTCAATCAGGGATTTTTCGGAAGGTGTGCCCCCGCTGTTTCCATATCCTGGGTAATCGATAGCGAAGAAGTGTACTCCCATAGATGCAAACTCGCCAAAAATCCTCGATCCAAGCACTGTCTGCAGATTTTCACCGCTTCCATGAAAGTAAAGAAAAACCGGTGTGGAATCGTCATGCGGAGTAGTCCTGCTGAGCCATCCTACAAGTTTATATCCCGATGATCCCTTGAGAATTACCTCTTCAAGCGGAGTAGGGGGAGGAGAAGCTACTTTTGTTCTTGGGACAGAATAGATGGTCTGTCGTGAAAACCCGCACCCGGTTCCAAAAAACAGAGTTAATAAAAGGGTAGCGCAAACGAAAACAAAGACACAAACACGCATTGTAATAATATAGGGGAGAATGCCGGAAGTGTCAAGGTGTTTGGAAAACCGCCTGCAGGTTTGGGTTGTTCTGTTCACCGCATGTTTCCTCTCAATTATTTTAAGTTACCATTTGACCGGATCGGTGCCGGAATCGGAATCGATAAAAATGCACGGATTGTGACCATTGCCGAAGACTTTGCATTGATAATGAACTAAGCCTCGTGCTGTGGCGCGGAGAGGAAGAGAAGGGTTCGATACTGATACCGACCCTGACCAGTAAATAAACCGAGCCATTTACAAACATAATTAGGAATTCAAGTGAAAATTACATTTCTTGGTACTGGCACCTCACACGGTGTCCCATCAATAGACTGCATGATCAACGATTTCCGCTCCTGTCCCCAGGGTGTATGTAAACTTTCCGAAACAGATCCCGGACATAACAGAACCCGATCCTCAATTTTGGTCGAATGGGACGGTTTTTCCCTGCTGATCGATGTTTCTGCGGATTTCAGACAGCAGGTCCTCAGAGAAAGTGTGAAAAAGATCGATTCTGTTCTTATCACCCACGGGCATGCAGATCATGTAACCGGGATTCCCGATATCCGCTCTTACACAAGAGAGAAACCGGTTCCATTGTACGGATCTGAAGAATCGGTTGACATGATCAGAAAGTCCTATTCCTATGTATTTGAGTATCCACCCTGTACCGGAGGCGGAATTCCCCAACTTATAACAAATAAGGTCGATTCGCCATTTTACTTATCTGATCAGAAGGTCATTCCTGTACTGGTAGGGCATGGTGATCTCAAGGGATGCTTTGGTTACAGAATCGGGCCGTTGGCGTATATCCCGGACATGAGGACGATTGATGACGAGAACCTTAAAAAACTGGAGGGTACCGAGATTCTGGTTCTCAATTGCCTTCGAAGGGAAAAGGAGCATCCAACTCATCTGATTTTGCCCCAGAGCGTTGAGTTTGCAAGAAGGATCTCTCCCCGGAGGTGCTATTTTATTCACATGTGCCATGATATACATTATGAGCTTGATTCGAGGAATATCGATCCATTTATGGAGTTTTCCAGGGATGGTTTAAAGGTCGAGATCTGATTTGGGGAGGCTAAGTTGGTGAATTACAAAGAGGAATTTATTGAATTTATGGTCAGATGCAATGTTCTCACTTTTGGAGACTTTGTAACAAAGAGCGGGCGTCGTACACCCTTTTTTATAAACACTGGAAATTATAACACTGGTTATCAGCTTCTTAAGCTGGGTGAGTATTATGCTCAGAGTCTGATAGACAGCATGCCTGATGGGTTTGATGTGCTTTTCGGGCCTGCGTACAAGGGAATTCCTCTGGTTGTGGCCACAGCGATGTCTCTTTCTTCAAAATATGGGAAAAATGTGGCATTCTGCTTTAACCGAAAAGAGGCCAAAGATCATGGAGAGGGCGGCAGTCTGGTTGGCCATAAGCTTCGTGACGGGGAGCGGGTGGTGATAGTAGAAGATGTGACCACAGCGGGGACATCGGTGCGGGAATCTGTCCCGATGCTTAAATCTATGGCATCGGTTGATGTTAGTGGGCTGGTGGTTTCTGTGGACAGGATGGAGAAGGGCAGAACAGAGCGGAGTGCCTTGAGGGAGCTTCATGATGAGTTTGGGATGAAGACATTCTCTATTGTAACTCTTGATGAGATAGTGGGTTACCTGCACAACAGGACTTTTGACGGGAAAGTGGTTGTAGATGATGCACTGATGGAGAGAATTGCTCAATACAGGGAAACTTACGGAGCCAAATAAATTCAGTTACTTGTTCGTAGTTTGATACTTAGAAGACTTTTCCTGAGCGGAAAAAAGACCGGGAATAATCAATGATGAGAGACTGTATTGCATTCGAGATGTGGTAACAAACCCGGAATTATAATGAAGAACATTAAAGGAGCCCTTTTTTCCTCATCCATAGTTTTTCTCCTTCTCTCTTTGGCAGTACTTGTTTTCTCCTTCCGTAATCTCGGCAAATGGCTTATGGTTTCCGATCCTCTTCCCGGTCATCTGGACATCGTTTTTACCTTTGCCGGAGAGAATGTGAGAGTATCCTATTCAAAAGAGTTGATGAGCAGGTTCAGTGATGCGCACTGGATGTTAAGTGATTACAAGGATGGGCATTCGAGGCTGCTTAAGAGGAGCAATTATGATATGTCTAAAGTTTCTGTAATAGACAGTTGCAGAAACACTTATTCTGAAGTTGATGCTCTTATGAAGAGGCTGAGCTCGCAGAAGGAGGAGCTTCATGTCGGGCTGGTGTCAGGTCCTTACCACATGCGAAGAATCAAGATAATGCTCAGCCGTTATCCTGAAACCAAAAACTATCATTTTTACTTTCTTCCGGTCCCGCTGGAGCGTTACAACTGGACTGACAACATGATAAAGAAATGGTGGAGGTCAGGGACTGTTTCGTCAGCGGTGATATCGGAGGTTCAGAAGATCGTTTATTTCTTTTTGGTTACTTGAATTTTTAGAATACGGTGGAGGCCAGGTTTATTTCGGCTACGTTCAATGCACGCTTCGACTATGTTCAGCGTACAGAGTTTAAAATCCTCATTTCCCGATGCAAGATCTGTTCTTCAAGGGTGTTTACATCTCACTATAAATAGATTTCTCCGCGAAGACTCCTCGAAAAGACAACCATACTATTATTTGTGTTTAGGGCACATTTTGATCCCTGTCAAAATAGTAAAAACACTCCAACCAGGTACACAACCCAGAGCTCAGATGGCAACGCTTATATCCGCTGGAGAAGTTTTATTCAATGGTCCAGAAGCATTTAGATGGTGTTCTAAATTACTGTGATACTAAACTTCCATTAGAGCTTGTGGAGTGCCTGAATGGTAAAATAAAGATATTGCTTCGAAGGACTCGGGGATTCATAAATGAGCAACATTTTGCTTTACGCATCATGTTTATGACGATTCTCAGAGGTACAATTTTCCAAGTAGTTTCCACACATAAACCAGAATGGCCAAAAAAAGGAAATAACTAATTATAATTAAAGTTTCCAAATAATTTCCACCACGACTCGTATTCGATATTCGATATGGCAATAAAACACCGGCTTCACTAAGGCCCCGTAGAGATTACAATCCTTCCGGGAAAAAACAAATACCCATATCCCGTTTACCTAAACTTGGAAATTAAAATCCCTATTTCCAGCTGTTAACATCTTGCAGGAATTCAGGAGGAACGATGCCTGTACCAAAAAACAGTCTGCTGTACCATCTGGAAGCACTCAAAACAAAAAAGCGAACCTTTGAAAATGCTTTCCAGGGTGTTGCCAGGATGATTCTTGAGAGTCAGATAGAGAAGGTGGTTGTGAATGGAAAAACCACCTATGATTTCAGTATTTTCCGCACCGGAAAAAAGCATGTAATAGGAATGTACGATGAGATAAACAGCTTCGTATCCTATGTAAAAGATGCCGCAGAGGGCGGATCATCAGCGGAAATGGCTTTTGTGCTGGTGGGAGAACCAGGAAATGGAAAGACCTTTTTCGTGGAATTTCTCTGTAACAGGTACCGCGAGTTTCTGTCAGAAGACAAAAACCGCAAGTACACCTTCCGTTTCAATAATCTTGACAAGATCGGAAAGTACAGCAAGATTACAGAGATCGAATCTCAGACCTACGAAGATCCGGCTATCCTGGCAATGAACCTTCTTGAAACCAGAGACAAAACCATGGAGTATCTTTCCTCAGTAGTCGGATTTACTGACAAACAAATAGAGGATCTTTACTGGAATTACCGTCCTCTGGGAGCCTGCAGTGGATATATCTGGGATGATATCCGGGAAGTTACAGACGGTAAATTAGATGAGATGCTCTCCTTTGTGGAGATAGTACCTGTACCCCTTACCGAGAGTCTGGGAACTGTAACAGGGAAATATCCTGCAAAGGATAAGATGACCTCATCTGCAGTGGATCTCCTTGGTGAAGAATCGATACAGCGGCTTCTGCATATAACAGATACAAACAACCCATACCGTTTTGACCTGCGACGTGGAGCGCTGGCGCGAGTTGCCGGAGGAGGAATTCATTTCAGTGATGAGATCTATAAAAACAAAAAAGATCTCGTTCAGGTTTACCTCGGAGTGATTCAGAACCGCAATATCGAGATAGATGGATTCAAGTGGCCGATCGATACCCTTATAATAGCTACATCAAATAACTCCGAATTCAATCGCTTCCTTTCTGAAAAAGAAGAGGCGCCGATTGTTGACCGGTGCAGAATCTGCTATGTGTCCCACAACACTAACTACAGGCTGCAGAAAGAACTGACACAGTATGCTATCGGTAAAGAAGCTCGTACTACGCTCAATAGAGAAATATTGCATCAGGACCCCAACCTCAATTATGCAGCATCAGTCGCGGTCGTTCTCACCAGACTTGCCCGTTCGGAAAAACTTACTCCAATAGAGACCTTGAAATTGACAGCAGGAGAAGTTGCCGGCGAGAAGAGTATAAAAACTCTGGCTGAGGTGATAGATACCCTGAACCAGGATCCTGTAATTGTCAATCGATTCGGCCAGAGGGGACTCGGACAGAGAAACCTGGGAAGGGCGGTTCAGCTTCTGATAGAAAGCTCGGAGACAAATGAGGGCAAGTGCATGTTCGCTTACGATATCTTCAAGGCGCTTGAGAGAATCGTGCTCGATTATGTGACCGACGCCAACAGCAGGAAGAAATACCTCGAGGATCTCAAGATCGCCAAAGGGCTGTATCGGGAAAGGATCATGACCGAGATGTTCAATGCCTATATGGATGAGCCGCATGCGATCCGCAAGGATGTGATGAATTATGTCAATATGATAATCGGTATAGATGCCGAGAATCTGGGGCCGGACAGGATGTGGAAATACCGCGATCCGCAGAGCGGAGAACTGAAAGCACTCAAAATTGACGAAAGATACATAGCGAGTGTGGAGGAAAGGCTCGGTCTTAAAACAAGAGAACAGAGAGATATGTTCAGGACCTCTATAAGGAAGATATACGGGCAGAGAATCTCTCTCAATCCGGACTATGATTTCATGGACAATCTCGAACTGGTGAAAGCTGTTACCGATGTCCGTCTGAAGTCGGATATTGCAGGTGCTGGATCGCTTATCGGTGCGCTTGCCAACAGGACAAACGAAGAAAACCAGAAGCTCTATGACCGGATGATCCAGACGATGCTTCAGAAGCTCGAT
>JAAYIG010000014.1 GCA_012523595.1 Fibrobacter sp. | reverse complement strand
TATCGAACAGGGGTTTTTCCTATCGGCGAATACCCTCGACCTCGATTATCTTCACTAGACAAACCGGTTTCATCACCCCAATAAATTTCAGCTTTTTCAGCCTTTGCTCGCCTTTGAATCTCTGGGTTCTGGTGTTGGATGCACAGCCAGAGAACAACGCCAGTGACACAGCCAACAAACCTGCAATAATACACTTGTGCATAAGCACTCCTCTTGTTGAGTGAAGAAAATTTTTATTAAATGATCATCAAACCCAGTTGCGTATCAGGAAAGCTGTCTAAATATTATTCAGTTCACAGGCTTACGTCAATCTTAATCTGCTCTGTTTCACACATTTTTCACTGAATGATACTTCCGCAGCCTGCCCGCATCTGCTGATTCCCCTCGTCGGGTTCATGGTGGACTTACACCACCAAGTGTCTGCGCCCTGCCGGGCGCACAAAAAAAAGGGCTGCCGAAGGCAGCTCCTACCCTACAACAGTCTTAAAAGCAAACCTTCTTATGGGGTATTAAAAACAGGACGGGAGTCTCAATATTGATACACTTAATTTACAATTTATAATCCGGAATATAGTAAAACAGAGACTTATTCAGTTATTACTGATTACAGTATCGGCATTGATAGTTTCAGGGCTCAGATATGCCGGGCCCTCGATACCAGCCAGTATTTCATTGAGAACTTCTATTACCTTATCACTGGTTAATACCCCCGTATGGGTTTCATCAAAGCCATAGACAGATTTTGCGGAGAATTGAGCTGCCGGGAACAATTGACTTCTAATGCCTATTGTACCGTCACTATTCTCCCCGGTCTTTAGCAGCTTTGGTGAGCGGAATGCAAATAAGAGATAAAATGGAATGTTCTCAGGAATCTTTGTTTTATATAGACTTTCAAGAAAAGCGCTTCCTGATGCAACATCTCTCCACGCCGGTATCACAACAGGTGCCTGCTGTACACCTGCAGCAGCGGATTCTACCCCGCCATAAGGAGTAGCGATGCTGATAAATGCTTTTAGAAACTCTTCTCTATTATCGGAAACATAGTGGTTGACTGCAGCACGTGCCACAAGGCCCCCCATACTGTGGGCACAGATAACTACACTTCTCTTTCGCATGTCAAAAACTCTCTGAGAAAGGAAGATTTCATAGAAAATATCAGCAATCATCTGTAACCGCTCTCCGGAGGGATAGTAGAAAAAGAGCGGTTCATAACGGGATCTGTCGATCTTCTCAGCTATGTATTTGAACTCACGGGGAGTTCCCCCGAATCCATGGACAAAAATTATGGGATTTTTGTTTGTATCCAGTTCCTCCAGTGCATAGAGGTAGCCACCTGCTCTTTGCAGAAAGGATGCAGGTTCATAAACTCCAAGCATCGCGATATCAGGTGAGAAAATATGATCATCAAGAGTCCGGATTGTACCTGCAGGGTAATACTTCGACTCTACAATTTTCTCCATTTTGTTCACTTTAATGGATAATGGCAAATCAAGGTCATAAACCTTGTTTTCCGCAACTTTCAGGATTACAGGCCCTAAGAGCCTCTGCTGTTTCCTCTTTTTAACAGATAGCATAGGAGAGTCTGTGTAAAAGCCAACACATTCATTGCTCTCAAATAACCCGTCTTTGTTTATATCAGCAAAAACATACATCGGATAATGACCAGGGGGCAGATACAATGAAAAGTAACCGGATTTATAAACCTGGTGGTAATCGACAATTTCGACTTTTCCGAATTTGTGGGAAATGGCAGCCACAAGGAGATTATGCAAGGAAGAATCGGAATTCTGCACCTGTCCATATACAGCGATACAGTCTTCAGGAGACAGAATGCGATTTCTGGACTGTGATATTCTGCTGATTGTTCTTACTCTTACCTTCTTTGTCACCATCCCGAAATAGGAGCAGACACATGTTATTAAAAATGTCAGTAATAGCAGATATTTTGCGAAGCGCAGAATCATCTTTACTCCTGATTCCCAGGTTGATCCGGATGAGGCGGTTTACCTTATAAAGGTAAATTATTTACGCTGAAAGGTAAACTGATCAGACAAGGATCAAGTAATGGATGTGCAGAACCAGATTTCCATTTTTCATTATACTTTGTTGAAATGAGGTGTTTGGCTGCAAAGAAGCTGGATAGATACAGGAATCTCCTATATTATATTAACTGTTTCACCACCCCCAGAGGTGCTACCAATGATAAAAGAGTCTCTCAGCCGGCTCATAGTATTATCTGCTGTCGTTCTATCGAGTGTTTTACCTGTTTTTCCCGGGAACTCATCCAGGGAAGAATCTGTATTCACCAGAACTGTACCGTCAGGCGGTGTTAACACCATAATCCTGCCTGTAGAAAAGTGGGAACGCTATTCTCTGCGCACAACCGGTGAGGAACCGGTTGCACTTTCAGTAGCTGACAGGCGAAACGGTATTTTCATCCGTGATGGAGCAGCCGGGGAGAGAAACGCCAGAATAGATTTGTTTCTTGATATTGGGGAGTACAAACTTCAGACCCAGGGCTTGAAGACAGCCAAAGGGGAAGCTACTGTCAGGGTTCTTCCTTTTACCTTTCCTTCAGATTTCAAGCCATCCTACCTTGTTCCCCTGCGTGAGATAAACCTTGAACTGCGTGACATGCAGCAGTTAGCGTTCTGGTTTGAAGTGGACTCAGACACCACCATTTACATTGAGGCTACAGGCCGTTGTCTTGAGGACATGCGACTTTGGCGCAATGGTGAATGGATAATCGAGACTCAAGATTATCATTTCACACACAGAATAACACCGGAAACCCCGCTCAAGGGTATAGCCATGGTTGCCCGGCTTCAGAAGGGGACATACATGGCAGGTGTTTATGGGGGACCGGGGCTGAGCTGGTCCTTGGACAGCACTGATTATCCATTCTACATTCAGTATGGGATAGAACAGGTACCGGAAAACAGTATTTCATCTTTGACAATCCCGGCCAAAGGGTATTTACAACTGCTTATTGCACCCGGAACTCAGAGGGTGATAGTGGAACAGGCTGATAAGTCGCGACTTTTTCTGGAAGGCAGTACAGGTGATAATTTTTTTCAGCACAGCCGTGCAGCCATAGATTCAATTCACAGCAAATCAGCAACACCCCGGGCTTCTATTCTTTTCAATTCATACATGAAAAGAAGGGCTATCCGCATAACCGGAAAACCGGGGCAGACTATTACTCTTCAGACAATGGGCAGATTAAAGTCAGAAATTTACAGTAAAGAAGAATCCGAATACTGGATCTCATCATTCCATTCAGGCAACCACAATGATCAGATCGGAGCCAGTGGAGTCATAATCAACCTCTCCGACAGTTCGATTCTTGCTCTTGAAGCAGACACAGTATCCCATGACAGAGGTATGGCACGCAAGTTTAATCTTCTTCAATCGATGAACACCTTTGTATGGGTTGACAGTGGGGGAAAATATACAATCACCCCTGGAGGTACAGGAGCCTCGTGGCGGATTTACCGTTATTATTTGAAGCCTCCCAAAAACTTCAAATACCCTGATTTTCGATCTAAACCGGGAAATGTCGATCTAAACCGGGGACTTTATCGCCTTGATCTTACACCGGAGTCAAAAGGGGTAACCACTTTGAAAATCTCCAGGGCATCTCTTGCTGACGGGATTATTTCAGCCGGGAAAGCGGTTCTGAGTATGACAGATGACAATCAGGTATGGGACCCTCCCCGTCGGGCAGTTCAATTTCCAAAACTAAAGATTTCTCCGGAAACACGCTTCAGAATTGTATTGAACGATCAGTCCCCAGAGACCTACTCAGTCTCCGTCAGGAAGTTACCTGTTAACCCTGAAGAGCCTTTGACAATCTGGAGTAAACCTGGTCATAGAGTGAATATACCACTCAAACTGGAGAAAAGACGCTTTATCACTGTGACAGATGAGAGCTGCAGGATGGTTCCCTTCATCATCAACGGAAAAACGTATGAGAATGGAGTGGAATTAGACTCCGGTACATACAGTTTGACTATCAGGGAAAAAGAAAAAGGCACAAGATTTCTCTCTCTTAAAGCTGTTGCACCGGAGCGAAAAGCCTCATCACCAATACCCGCATTCCCGGACAGGAAAAGGGATGCTCTGCCGGGGTACACTTCAGTAGAGCCGGGCAAGGTTGTGTATTTTGATCTGGACCGCGAAAGCAGCAAATCTTTCGCATTTGAGGTAAAAGAGCCGGCATTTTACAGGATCGAAACCACCGGCAGGCTTGCCACCAGGCTATCTCTCCGGGATCGATTTTCTGTTTTCAAACGAAGTGCACAGCAAAATGGAATCGGCAGGAATGCCATGTTAATAGTCTACCTGCTTACAGGGAAATACCAGATAGACGCCACCACTCTTGACAGGTCAAGCGGACACCTGGGGTTGACTGTATACCTTAATCCATTGATAGATGGAGGACTGCTGGAAAAAGACCTTGACAACAGGACCATGGTTCCGGCATTCTCCGGGGTAACTTACAATCTCAACGTACCCTCCGACGGAACATACCGTATCGAATCCATCGGACAAAAAGGGAATTTTACAATCAGGCTGGAAGACATGGATGGCTGGCCTTTTGAGCCTGTGGAAAACAAAGAGCCATATCAGTGTTTTTTAAACCAAGGCACTTTTAGACTTATCTCACTTCCATACCAGCAGGACAGCCGCCGTATCGCACGTCTGACTGCAATTGGCGAAACCAGAAAAATCAAGGGGAAAGGGCCTCACGTTCTGGAGCTTAACACACCTGTCTCATCTACCTGGACAGAAGAAAACCCGGAAAAAAAAGACAACCCCGGAGCACCGGTTGTATTTACATTTAATCTTCCGGCTCCGATCACCTCCAATCTTTCCATATCAGACGGTTTCAGGGTATCACTTTACAAAAACAATTCCGGTTCACCGGAATTCACCTTCAGCGGCAGAAAAAAAAGCGATCTGGAAAAAGGGAACTATCGGCTGCTTGTAGAGCCGCTTCGCAAAGGAAATCTTGCCCCCTACCAGGTTTCAGTCAACACAAACGATCTTATAGACAACCTGAGCTACAATGTAACACGTCCCAAAACTATCCGTGTAAGTGTCGGAAATACAAGTGTAGTGGAACTGATGAGCCAGGGGACACTGGATGTCTCTGCACAACTGCTGGATGAATCAGCAAAAAAAGTTATCGCATCGAACGATGATAGTTACCTTGACTGGAACTTTGCGATCTCAAGGATTCTCAAGCCGGGAAGATATTTTCTAAAAATCAATTCACCTGAAGAGCAATTTACATCAACTCGTGTTTTCATGAGATCACTGGCTGATACATTAATGGATACCATTTACAGTTCAGGTACTGTAAAGACCATTAGATGCAACCTTAACCGTCATATCGGCATTTTCCCTGTCAGTTTATCGGATACCGGAGATGTAATCTGCTGCGCGCTTCAGGGAAGTGCACAAACGGGGTGCTCGATAGAACGCAGAGTCGGCTCTGAGTGGCTACCGATCGCACAAAGCCAGGGTATCTCCCCTGCTATTTCTGCCCCAAAAGACAGAGAGGGAGAATATCGTATCCGGGTCTGGTCGGACTATACAGTAAACAAAGAAATCACTGTTTCCTGTGTAACAATCAACACAGACCTGTACTCGTGGAAGGATATTTCCGGTGGTTTTACAGTTTCAACACAACCTCTGGGAGAAAATCACTGCGCGTGGTTCAAGGTTGACCTGCAAGATAGGGCACCGGGTCATTTCCGCATGAAAGGTGACCAGGTAAGCGCAATTTCAGTTTCCACAGCAATTGATTCCATTTTCCAAAAAGAATCCTCACCATGGTTCTCATCCACAGAGCGATATGCATGGGTGGAGTTGAAATTCGACAGAGAAGGCAAGTTCAGGGCAAAATTCGAACCGGTTGTACTTGAAAACGGGCAGTCATTGACAGTCGATTTATCCGGCAGCTCTCCTTGTATTTTTGACACAAAACAGGCTGGAAAATCAGTAGCACTCCTCTCTGTCATTTCTGAAGGTAATCATCCTCTTTCAGGGGTACTCAGAGGAGGAACCGAAAATGCTCATGGTTTCAATGTCTGCGGAATAAGCATTGGAAGCGATGTGTGGTTCAGCGATGGAAAGTGCGCCACTGTATCACTCCCTGAAGACAAAGATAAGATTGCTGTGTGGAATTCACTTCCGGTTTCCGATGGTACCGATCCTGTAGCACATCTGACATGGTCGGAACTGCCGCTTTCAGATCTCGGTGAGCAGAGTCATGGAGTTTTTACCTGGACTCCTGAAAAACCGTCAGCACGCAAGATCAATTTCCCGAAAGGCTCCAGATACCGGCTCCGTGTTACAATTCCTTCCGGCGGAGCAGCATTGATTGTCAACAGTGATGGAACAAGGGTTCTTGATGTAGCTAAGGATGAATCAAAAGTCAAGGATTTTACAGGACAGGTCGGAGCCTTGTACCTGCTTGGTTTCAAGGAGGGAAAAGGATTCAGTATCACTTCACTGGAGCTTTCATCAGGACAGGAATATGCACTGGAAAAAGCATTAAAGATGGGTGATAAACTGGAGGTAAAGACACTGAAAGAAGGAACTATGATTCTCCCTCTCCCTCTCTCTCTATCCTCATCAAAGAAAAACCTCTATTACAGTGGAGCAGTCAATGCTGTGAACTGGACAGGCAGAGACGGGCTGTTGAGGAAAAGTATTCCCAGCGGGACTTCTGTCGGGCCCGGTGGTTTATTGACAGTCGATCATGGCAGAGGCTGGATAAAAATGGATCTTTGCGGAGGATCTTCACGTTCCGCTGTTATAGAATGTAAATGGGGCCAGGGATTTTCATCCAGTAAAGAGACAAAAATTTCCAAATCTTCGCAGGTCAGACTTTCGGGTGCAACAAACTGGTTTTCCTTTGACATAAAAGACACCCGGCATGTTAATCTCGGTGTGCCCTGCCCGCTTTCAGCGATACTGCTTAAGGATGGCAAGGCTGTACATTATCAGGAGGCATTGGAGTTGTTTAACTGGGATCTTCCTCTGGTCAAGGGTAAATACAGGCTCGGGATTCATCCAATCGCAGGATCAAACCTGGATGGCGCGGAATTATCGGTTATCTTCAGACCAGTTGAAAAATTGAGCGAGAAGTCTCCCTTCAGCGCATTTATCGCTCCCGGGGAGAGCCGGATGCTTTCCTTTGATGTTTCTCAAAAGTCGGCTTTCGGTATAGGTCTCAGGCAGACCAGGGAAACTGCAAATGCTGTTCTTTTTGACAATGAGAGTAATCCGCTTGCTGTGGGAAAGCAGCAGTTCCTGAAACTGGACAAAGGCACATACTATCTCTGGATCCGTATTCCGTCATCTGCTGAGGGTACAGAGTGTACAGTTTTTCTCTTCGGACAGGAACCTCCACCCAATGAGCCGCCTGAGAAGCTTGTAAAGTGGTTTATCTCAGGAGCAGAGGGTCCAAGACCGTTCTACAGTCAGACAGAAGATAAATTCTGATGTGGGGAGCGGATTTTCCCCACGGGAAAGCTCATCACATGTGGAGATAAACAGGGAGGAACACAACGAAGCTGAGGAAGAATATGAAGAAGAGGAGTATTGTTTTTTTGTATCAACTATAGAAAAAAGGATTCATTGTTATTATTTGTATCTGAATTATCTCTCTGGAAAGTAAGATAAACAGATACAGGATAAATATAAGGAAGAGCACCTTCTCATTTTGACTTAATAAAACACTGTCAGGAATATTTATGGGAATCATTATTTCTTTGAAAAGGACGTCAGGAAAACCACGCAGGTCATTTTCCCTGGAATCACATCTCTGCAGAATAACCCTGATGATCTTTTTACTGGCCTTTTCTCTCTTTTCGGGTGAGCCATATGAATATGCTCCAGCCGATTTAAAACAGGTTTCAAATCAGAGCAGAGAACCGGTAATGATAATGCCTGGAACTTTTCTCCGGGAATATGATCCTGTAACAATCATGTACAACAGGGACATGAATCCAAAAGGAAGCGGTCCACTTGACGAACCCGAAAAGTATGTAATAATTAAGCCTTCCCATCCTGGGGAATATCGCTGGCTCGATCCCAGAACAATAGAATTCCGTCCTACAGTACCCTGGAAAGCAATGCAGACATATACTGTAAAATCAGAGAATGTCAGTAAAACACTTACAGTACTTCTGATGCCTCCTGCAAGCATAAACCCATCTTCGGGGAGCCGTGAACTGGACCCGGTTTCACGTATAAGCCTCAATTTTACACAGCAGATACCCACTGAAGTTCTTGCCAAACTCGTATCTTTTGAAGCCTGCCCCCTGCCCGGCATAGAAACAAAGAACTGCCGGAGTTACTCAGTTGCGGATTACACCATAAAAATGTCGGAAAATTCCAGCCGTAATTCTTATACTTACTGGTTTATTTTCAAAAAACCTATACCAAACGGGCTGCGGGTAAGGACCACTGTGCGTCTTTCTTCAGAGAAGGACCTGGCGGAAGCCAGACGGGTGTATTTCTTTGAGACCAGGAAAGATTTTACAATTGATAAAGCCGGGACTTACGAATATCAGTTCACAATGAACCCGACTGGCAGTGCATACGGGCGTGACCAGGCTCTGCGATTATCTCAGGACGGGACCCTTATAATTGATTTCTCCGCCCGCCCCGCCTCTTTGACACTATCCCAGGTTAAAAGTTTTGTCAATTTTTCACCTGCTCCAAGGAAAATGGACTGGTCACTTTCCGGTACCCGCCTTACAATAAAGCTTACCGTAGAGCAGGAAAAACTTTACAACGTCATACTATCTCCCGTAAACATACAGGACAGCGACGGAAGAACTCTGCAGCTCAAAAATCAATGCAGTTTTTTCTGCTACCAGCCCCAGGACAAACAGTATGTGCGCTGGGGACAGGGAAACGGGCTTGTGGAGCGTTACGGCCCCCAGCATTTTCCCCTCTCTGTCAGCGGAATAAAAAGTATCGATGTTCGTGTTTACAAAATTGATCCTCACCACAAAGCTTTCTGGCCATATCCCCACTCCCCTGTTACAGTGAGTGAAACCAGCCTTCCTCCCGGCCCCGGAGAGGAGCCAACGTTGGAAAAGGAGATAGCATCTCCTCTTAGTTCTCATGAGATCTCACAGCACATGAAGATGCTTGGAAGTCCACACTACTCAGATGTAATCGATCTGGATAAAGAGGGAGTCTCAAGATTCCAGTCGATCGATCTTCGTCCTCTTTTTACAAAGATTTCCGGAGAGAACCGTCCTGGAACATATCTTGTGGGTTTCAGAACGCTTGACGGATCTACTGAGCGGTCCTATATCCGGGTACAGGCAACAGATCTATGTGTCAGCACTGTAGAAGCAAAAAGCGAGGTACTCTTCGCTGTCACCTCTTTTTCTACAGGAAAGCCTGTTGCCGGTGCAGAGATAAGAATCGAAGGGCTTAAAGAAAAAGAGTTTTCCAAACTTATCCAGGGAAAAACAAATGAAAATGGAATGTATGTACTTGAACACAGTGAATCACTGAAGGAGTTGTTCAATAATAGTGCTATCAAGAGAATTACCATCTCCAAAGATGATGATATTCTTGTTCTTGATAGCAGAAGCTCCGAGGCGCCTCCTGCATTCGCCAACCGTCACTGGTTTCAATCACGCTCATCCTGGTTTGAGTGGCTTTCAAACGACCGCTACGATTTCCGCAAAGATCGCAAGGCTGCTGCCTTTGTTTTTACAGAACGCCCAATTTACCGCCCCAACGAGACTGTCTACATAAAAGGCTATATTCGCACATTGTACCATGGAAATATTATGAAGCCGGATGAAGAAGCAATTTACGAGATGACGATTTTTTCTCCATCCGGAGACCATTACAATTATAAAATCAAGCTTTCCGATGTTTTCAGCTTCAACGACAGTCTTGTCAAAAAAGACCTCCCTACGGGCAATTATCAGGTTCAGGTTACCAGAAGGATGCCGGAAGAGGGAAAAACTGTTATAGCCGGTACTTCCTTTGCAGTTGAGGCATACAGAATTCCAAAATTCGAAGTAAAACTCTTCGGGCCTGACAAGGTACCAAACGACCGCCCGGCAACCGTCCGTCTGAACGCATCATACTATGCCGGAGGTAAAGTTTCAGGCCAGAGAGTATCCTGGAAAGTAACCTCCTTTCCCTTTTCCTATATCCCTGAAACAGTGACTGGTTTTCTGATGTCTACAGACAGCCGTTACGGTGCAGTTGAGGAGGAACGTCATCAGGGTGTTATTGAGCAGAACAGTGTTACAGGAGAGAACGGACAGGACACAATTCTCATAAATGTTCAATCGGCAACAAACAGCAATGCCCGGAAATACATTTGTGAAGCTACGGTAACCGATGTTGACGAGCAAACCGTATCAAACCGTCACTCCTTTATCGCCCTCCCTCCATTTGCGCTTGGTCTGAAAGTAGACAGATATATCACAGGCTCTTCGTCAATAAAAGCAGAAATCGTGGCTGTGGGCATATCCGGAAAGCTCGAGGCGGGACACAAGGTAACAGTTCAGCTTAAAAAGATGTCATGGATCTCCTACCTGCAGGAGACAGATTTCTCCCGTGGTAAACCAAAGTATTTAACCCAGGAATCGGTTGGGCTTATAGCAGAAAAAACTGTAACCACAACCGAATCACCGCTTAAGGTGGAATTTACAGACCAGGAACCCGGAGTATTTATTCTCGAGATTAGTTCCCGTGATAAACTGGGACGTCTTCAGTTATTGAAGGCTGACCTTTTTCTTGCCGGAAATAAACCTGTGACATGGAAAAAAGGTGATAACCTTATGTTTGAAACTTTGCCGGACAAGGTCAGTTACAAGCCGGGTCAGAAAGCAAAGATTCTGCTGAAGAGTCCCTATCAGCGTGCGATGGCCCTTGCGGTAGTGGAGCAGCCCGGAGGAATACCGACTTACCATTGGATAGAAGTCTCCGATGCCCAGGGCAGCTTTGAGTTATCGATTACAAAAGAGATGTCTCCACGTATCCCTGTGAGTTTCCTCCTCATGCGTCCGCGCATCAGCAAAGAAAAACGTATTCCCGATGGTGTGAGTGTTGATGCCGGGAAACCTCAGACTGTTGCCAACACGACATGGCTTAAAATAGATCAGATTGATAATACATTAGATGTTTCTCTTATACATCCCCGCACCGTTCGTCCGGGTACTAACGTTGACATGACAATAAACCTCAAAGACGGACGCGGGAAGCCCAGTGATGGAGAGGTCGCACTGTGGCTGGTCGATGAGGCGGTGCTTTCACTAGCGAAGGAAAAGCCCCTGGATCCTCTTCCCTCTTTTACAACCGATGTCTCCTCCCATATTACTCTGCGCGACAGCCGTAATATGGTTTTAGGCGACCTGCGCATACCTGAAAATCCGGGAGGGGATGGTTCTGAGAGCGAAGCAGAGCTTTTCGGAAAGGTGACAGTCAGGCAAAACTTCAAGACAGTCCCCTACTGGAATCCATCGGTAAAGGTTGATAAATCTGGAAAAGCGACAGTGAACTTTAAAATTTCCGATGATCTGACTAATTTTGCTGTCCGTGCAGTCGCTGTCTCCGGCACTGACCGTTTCGGTACAGGCAAATCACAGGTCAGGGTACGTCTGCCCCTTATTATTCAACCCTCACTCCCTAGGTTTGTAAGAACAGGAGACAAGATCAAGGCTGGAGGGGTAGCACGCGTGGTTGAAGGGCCCGGAGGTAAAGCATCCTGGACAATTGAGGCAAAGGGAGTAAAGATTGTAAAGGGATCAGGAGGCAATATTACTCTCGATGAATCAAAGCCGCTTCCCCTTCTTTCCGAGTTTTACGTCCCAGACCCGGGATTCGATTCACTGGGACGGTTTCTCTCCGATTCCATAAGCATCACAATGTCTGTTGTCCGGCGAAGTGACAAGGCATCCGATGCATTCAGCGTGAAGCTCCCATTACTAAGTGACAGGGAGGCTATCCACGAGGATTTCTTCGCAGATGTTGCCCCTGACAAACCATTGTCAATTCCAGCCCTCACAGGTGCCGTG
This sequence comes from Fibrobacter sp., assembly GCA_012523595.1. Lineage (NCBI taxonomy): Bacteria > Pseudomonadati > Fibrobacterota > Fibrobacteria > Fibrobacterales > Fibrobacteraceae > Fibrobacter > Fibrobacter sp. Next base: position 2,866 of record JAAYIG010000014.1, on the reverse strand, counting down.
CGTGAGGGAACACTGACAAGGCAGCTTGTGATAAGCGACCAGTTGGGCATACTGAAAGCGATTGCCGGGATGACCGCTCTTGTCCAGTATCCTCACGGATGCACTGAACAGAGGATAAGCCGTGCATACCCGGCGGTTGTTTATCATGATATCTGGTCGAAGTTCGGTCTTGAGGCTCCTGCAAAGTCGGTAAAGAAAGACGTGGCTCAGCTCATGGATTATCTTTCAGAGGTACAGAGCGAAGATGGGCTGTTTGCTTACTGGCCAGGTGCACAGAGTTATGTCTATCTGACCTCTTACGCAGTTGAGTTCCTGACAGAAGTCAAACGTGCAAATGAAACCTCCGGTGCCGGGTATCAGTTCAATGAGCAGATGTACAGGAAAGCTCTTGACGCCCTTAAGAGAGCACTCAGAACCGATTACAGTCATTTTCTTGACGGCCATGTATTCTTTGAGCGGTCTGCCGCTCTCCGCGCACTTGCAAATGCGGGTCAGCTCGATATCGGCTACGCCCGCGAGCTCTCTTCCCAGACCGGTGAAGCAGATCTTCAAAGCCAGTCGCGTATTTATGAAGCACTTCTTAAAAACAGCGCGGCTCTGGGTTCAGAACTGAAATCACTTGGGAAACATATCTGGGAGCAGACTGTTTTCAAGATGGTTTCCGGTAAAGAGGTATTCGCCGGACTCCAACAACGCTGTTTCAGGACTGGAGCGCGAGTACATACAAATGAGATTACCGCCCTTGCATCGATGATTAGTGCGTTCAGCCAGCAGGAGAAACGGCCGGAAAAGCTCAATCAGCTTGTTGATGAACTCATTTCTCTTGGTAAGGATGGAGACTGGGGGTCAACTCAGGCAAACTGCCTTGCACTGCTGGCTTTAAGAAGTTTTATCACCAGTGATGTACCGAGTACTCCTTTCAATGGCTCTATAAAACACGGGAATACCACAAAGATTATATCCAATACAGGGAAAGAGAGTACCCTCAGTTACAGGTGGACAGATCCATCCACAACAGCTTTCACGCTTGATAAAACAGGAAAGAGTAAACCGATACATGTGAAATTTTCGCAGCGGTTCATGCCCAAAGAACCAGGAAGCAAGGCTCCTGCCGTGCAGAAGGGATTTGTAGTGAAACGGGAGTTTATCTTCATAAGCGACAGCGGATCAACACGGCGTGTCTGGCTTGACAGTGCAGGAATGACTCACAGGATAAAGCCGGGAGATATAATTGAGGAACATCTGCAGGTTAAAAATCCGGCTAACCGTTACTTTGTTGCAGTTTCAGCCCCATTTGCCGCCGGGCTTGAATACATGAATCCCCGTCTGGAGACAAGTGGAGAAAATGCCCGTCCCATGGGAAAAACGACAAGTGCTGGTGACTATCAGGCGTACCTTGATGATCGGGTAGTTTTTTATTTCGAGCAGATGCCCGAAGGAACTTTCGATTTTTATTTTCGTCTGCGCGCGACAGTTGAGGGCGAATTCAGCCATCCCCCGGCTCGTGCTGAAATGATGTATGACATGAAAACTTTCGGGTGCAGTCCGGGAACGAGGGTTGTGGTAGAAGTGGAGTAAAGAACGTAAAAGGGTTCAACGGCATAGCAGCCTGTGTTCTCCCTGTCTGAAACTAACGCAGCAGTATTTTTATGATTTTAACTGAACTATCCAGGAGTATACTGAAAAAATGTAAATACCATTTTTCAAGACTCTCTTTAAGTCAAAGGCTTTTTACTGCCGGTCTGTTTATCTTCATATCAGTATTTTTTCTTCTATTTACTATTGCTATAATTCACGGTCTGGCGGACACACGGCTGAAAAAGCTTTATCCATCCAGACTGTTTCTTGACAGGACACATACCTTCATTGCCTCTGTAGAAAACCAGTACAAGGATTACGGTTACTGGAAGATGCCGGACAGTCTTCCTTCGACTCTGGTCACAGCAGCTCTGGCAGCGGAAGACAGGCGTTTCCATTATCACCCCGGAATAGACTTTTATGCTGTGGGGCGGGCATTTATTGATAATTACATCAGGCGCCGGGGGTATTCCGGAGCATCAACCATTGCCATGCAAGTGGCCCGCCTTCAGAGAGGCAGTGGTGGAGGATGGTATTTCAAAGTTCATGATGCCGCAGCAGCGCTGGGGATGACAACTGTGTTCGGCAGAGAGCGTGTCCTGCGTCATTACTTCCGGATTGCCCCCTATGGCAACCGGATCTCAGGTGCAGCCTGTGCATCCAGACGATACTTTTACAAACCTGTACAGGATTTAAGCCCTGCGGAAGCCGCTCTGCTGGCATCGATTCCAAAAGCCCCCTCACGTTTCAATCTGTTTAACGACAAGGGATTTGCACTTGCCAGGCGGCGCGCGAAGTTGATAATAGATAGATCTTTACAGTATGGATGGATTTCACCAGCCACACATTCTGAGGCTCTGTCTGAGCTTTCATCACTTAGCCGCCCTGTGAAGCAGACCAGAAGCGATGCGAGTTTCCATTTTATCGAGGCTTGCAAATCAAAGCTTGATGGGAAAGGCAGCGGAGTGATCCGCACTACTCTCGATTCCAGGATTCAGGATTCAGTAAACACGATACTGCGCTTGGATTATCCAAGGATGCAGCAGTTTGAAGCAAGGAATGCCGCTGCGATGGTTGTAGATCTTGAAAACGGCCACGTACTGGCTTATATCGGATCGGTTGATTATTACAGCAAACATGGAGGTGCTATCAATTGTGCTGCTCTCCCCCGTTCCACCGGAAGTCTTCTGAAGCCGTTTATTTACGCGGCAGGAATGGAGTGGCAGGGTTATAACGCATCCACAGTTCTGACAGATGTTGGTTTTGATTTCGGTAAAGGTCCGCGTTC